>NZ_JAMPNG010000004.1:0-305230 GCF_028479245.1 Providencia sp. PROV223 | reverse complement strand
GGTGTTGGTGTTGGTGTTGGTGTTGGTGTTGGTGTTGGTGTTGGTGTTGGTGTTGGTGTTGGTGTTGGTGTTGGTGTTGGTGTTGGTGTTGGTGTTGGTGTTGGTGTTGGTGTTGGTGTTGGTTAGATATAAAAAACAGTGCCGTATAGAATACAAGCACTGTTTTGATGTAATAATTAAGATTTACAGCCTAATTATTGGCCGTAAATATTTACACGATCACGTAATTCTTTACCTGGTTTAAAATGAGGAACATATTTACCTTCTAGTTCCACTTTATCACCAGTTTTCGGGTTACGGCCAACGCGTGGAGCACGGTAGTGAAGAGAAAAACTGCCGAAACCACGGACTTCAATACGTTCACCGTTAGCTAACGTATCCGCCATATGCTCAAGAATTTCCTTTACAGCTTCCTCAACGGTTTTTGCTGAAAGATGAGACTGCTGGCTAGCCAGTCTTTCAATTAATTCAGACTTGGTCATAGTACCTCCCTAAACTACCGTTACAAAGGGACAACACTACTGTTGTCCCCACTTAATTATTCGCCTTTAGCTGCTTTGAAAGCTTCAGCCATAGCATTGTTGCCGAATGCTGTATCTTCTTGTTTGTTCACAGCTGCGACAGCGTCTTTCTCATCAGCTTCGTCTTTAGCGCGAACAGACAGGTTGATTACACGGTTTTTACGATCAACACCAGTGTATTTAGCTTCAACATCATCACCAACGTTCAGAACCAGAGTTGCATCTTCAACACGGTCACGTGAAGCTTCTGATGCACGCAGGTAACCTTCAACGCCCAGTGTCAGCTCAACAGTTGCACCTTTAGCATCAACTGCGATTACTTTACCAGTCACGATTGCGCCTTTCTTAGTTGCTGCTAAGTAGTTATTGAATGGATCTTCAGCTAACTGTTTAACACCTAAAGAAATACGCTCACGCTCTGCGTCGACTTGCAGAACAACAGCTGCGATTTCATCACCTTTTTTGTATTCACGAACTGCTTCTTCGCCTGCAACGTTCCAGGAGATGTCAGACAGGTGAACCAGGCCATCGATGCCGCCGTCCAGACCAATGAAGATACCGAAGTCAGTGATAGACTTGATTTTACCTTCAACGCGGTCGCCTTTGTTGTGAGTCTCAGCAAATTGCTGCCATGGGTTAGATTTGCACTGTTTCAGGCCCAGTGAGATACGACGACGTTCTTCATCGATATCCAGAACCATAACTTCAACAACATCACCAACGTTAACAACTTTAGATGGGTGAATGTTTTTGTTAGTCCAATCCATTTCTGAAACGTGAACCAGACCTTCAACGCCTTCTTCGATTTCTACGAAGCAGCCATAGTCAGTCAGGTTAGTAACGCGACCAGTCAGTTTAGTACCTTCTGGGTAACGTTTAGCGATTGCGACCCAAGGATCTTCGCCCAGTTGTTTCAGACCCAGAGAAACACGAGTGCGCTCACGGTCGAATTTCAGAACTTTAACATTGATTTCATCACCAACGTTGACGATTTCGCTTGGGTGTTTAACACGTTTCCAAGCCATGTCAGTGATATGCAGCAGGCCGTCAACACCGCCCAGATCAACGAATGCACCGTAGTCAGTAAGGTTCTTAACGATACCTTTAACTTCCATGCCTTCTTGCAGATTTTCCAGCAGTTGATCGCGCTCAGCGCTGCTTTCAGATTCAATTACAGCACGACGAGAAACAACAACGTTGTTGCGTTTCTGATCCAGCTTGATTACTTTGAACTCAAGCTCTTTGCCTTCCAAGTGAGTAGTATCACGAACTGGACGTACATCAACCAGTGAACCTGGTAAGAACGCACGAATACCGTTCAGTTCAACAGTGAAACCACCTTTAACTTTACCGTTGATAACACCAGTTACAGTTTCAGCTTCTTCGTAAGCTTTTTCCAGCATCAGCCATGCTTCATGACGTTTAGCTTTCTCACGAGACAGGATAGTTTCACCGAAACCATCTTCTACTGCATCCAGAGCTACATCGATTTCATCGCCAACTTGGATTTCTAGCTCACCCTGAGCATTTTTGAACTGTTCTACTGGGATAGCAGATTCTGATTTAAGACCTGCGTCAACAAGGACTACGTCTTTATCGATGGCAACAACAGTACCACGGACGATAGAACCAGGACGAGTTTCAATATTCTGCAGGGATTCTTCAAAGAGTTGAGCAAAAGATTCAGTCATATTAATGATCTTCAAGAGTTTTAAATTAACGTCCACTTAGCTTCCCGCCAAATGGGGTTGTTTCACATACCCCACAACATTCCATGTCGCAAGGTTGATGCTATGCTAATAATATAATCACATAGCGATAACTGCGTATATTATCTAATTATAAGCTAAAATAAAGCCTATTATCACGATAATTGTAGAATTTTTTTTGCATAGGTGTGTGCTTTTTCAATAACTTCCCCAATAGACATACTTGTGGAATCCAGCACTAATGCGTCTTTCGCGGCAATAAGGGGGGCAACAGAACGGTTACGATCACGAAAATCACGTTCTTCAATTTCGCTCAAAAGACGTTCAAAATTAACATCAAAACCTTTCTCTTGCAACTGCTTCATCCGCCGATGAGCCCGTTCTTCAGCTGAGGCATCAAGAAAAATTTTTACCGGTGCATCGGGGAAAACCACCGTTCCCATATCACGGCCATCAGCAATAAGCCCAGGTAATGTTCTAAATGCACGTTGGCGTCGAAGTAAAGCTTCACGTACGCGAGGAAAAGTTGCTGTTTGGGATGCCGTATTTCCTACTGTTTCGGTTCTAATTTGATTTGAAACATCTTCCCCTTCCAGAATGACTTTCAGTACATTGTCTTCAGGAACAAATTTCACATCTAAATTTGCAGCCAAAGGAACTAACGCATCTTCGGATTGGATATCAACATGGTGATGTAACGCAGCTAACGCTAATACACGATAAATTGCGCCTGAGTCTAAAAGTTGCCACCCAAATTCGTTTGCTAATGCTTGGCAAAGTGTACCTTTACCTGCTCCGCTTGGTCCATCAACGGTGATTACAGGGGCTATCGCCACCATAAAAAATCTCCTTTTCTGCAAATAGCCGAGCTACCCGCAATTAAAATCTGTGAAAGTATTATACCAATTCAGTAGATTTGTGAAATAAGCAGGTTCTGATGATTGCTAAAAAATAAGAAAAAATTGATATTTGAACCATAAAAATTAGGTTGATATCAAACAAAGTAATATCAACCTAATCAATAAATTAATGACTTAAACGTGCCAGCTGTTCGAAGTAATCAGGAAATGTTTTTGCCGTGCAGCCCGGATCCAAAATTGTTACTGGCGTATCTGATAATGCAACTAATGAAAAACACATTGCAATACGATGGTCGTTATAGGTTTCAATTTCAGCATGTTGTAATTTTTTCGGTGGGACCACACGTATATAATCATGCCCTTCTTCCACTTCAGCGCCAACTTTTCTTAGCTCTGTCGCCATCGCATATAACCTGTCGGTCTCTTTTACTCGCCAGTTATAGATATTACGTATCACTGTTTCGCCTTCAGCAAATAAAGCGACGGTGCCAATGGTCATTGCCGCATCAGGAATCGCATTCATATCCATGTCAATGCCCGTCAATGTTCCGCGTTCACATTCAACGTAGTCATCACCCCAACGAATAGTCGCCCCCATTTTTTCTAATACATTGGCGAATTTCGTGTCTCCTTGCAAACTATTGCGCCCAATTCCTGTGACTCGGACCACGCCCCCCTTAATCGCAGCCGCAGCGAGGAAATAAGATGCGGATGAAGCATCACCCTCAACCAAATATTCACCCGGTGATTGGTATTGTTGCTGCCCTTTGATGACAAAATGTTCATATTGATGATTTTCGACACTAACGCCGAACGTTTTCATCAGTGCTAACGTGATATCAATGTAAGGTTTGGAGACTAACTCGCCAATAATTGTAATTATTGTGTCTTGCTCTGCACGAGGAGCTGCCATTAACAACGCGGTTAAAAACTGGCTGGAAACAGACCCATCAACTGAAATTTGGCCACCGATAAAACCACCTTTTAAACGTAGTGGCGGATAGTTTTCTTGTTCCAAATATTCAATCTCTGCACCACCTTCCCTTAATGCATCGACCAAGTGCCCAATTGGGCGCTCTTTCATGCGAGGCTCACCCGTTAAAATAATATTATTATGACTTAGTGATAGCGCAGCAGTCAGTGGGCGCATTGCCGTTCCCGCATTGCCTAAAAATATTTCTAGCTCATCCGGATGAGATAAATTTCCGCCTAAACCTTCCACACGACAACGTGTTTTATCTTCAGACAGTTGGTAGCTAACACCTAACTGGGTTAATGCATTCAGCATATGGCGAATATCATCACTGTCCAATAAATTAGTGAGTGTGGTCGTTCCTTTAGCCATCGCGGCTAATAACAGTGCGCGGTTTGAGACACTTTTTGACCCTGGCAAATTAATTGTGCCGTTAATTGAAGGAATAGGTTGTAATGTCAGGGATTGCATAAAAAGCAGTTTCTCCAGTGAAGTTTTGCAAGTAAATAAAATTTGGCTCTATTTTCTTTTAAGTCAAATACAAAGAGCACAAATAACCGACTGAACATCCTATTTCAGTCGGCAAATCTCATTATTGAGCGTTATGACGTTCAAAATCAGCCATAAAGTCAACCAAAGCCTGAACTCCCGCTAATGGCATCGCATTATAGATTGATGCACGCATACCACCAGCCACTTTGTGGCCTTTCAGCGAAAGTAAGCCTTGTTCTTTGGCTTCGTCAATAAATTTCGCATCAAGGGCTGGGTTTTGCATTTGGAACGGTACATTCATCCAAGAACGGTTTTCAACCGCAACACGGTTAATATAGAACTGGCTATCATCAATTGCATTGTAGAGTAATTGTGATTTTTCATAATTACGCTTAGCCATTTCTTGCAAACCGCCTTGCTCTTTTAACCATTTGAAGACCATACCTGCGAGATACCAAGCGAAAGTCGGTGGAGTATTAAACATTGAATCATGTTTTGCTAATACCGTGTAATCAAATACGGATGGAGTCTGAGGTGAAGCTTTACCGAGTAGGTCTTCTCGGATAATAACGATAGTTAGTCCTGCTGGCCCAATATTTTTTTGAGCCCCTGCATAAATTACACCATAACGGCTTACATCAATCGGTTTAGATAAGATAGAAGAGGAATAGTCAGCAACAATAATTTTATCTTCAGGGAAGTCAGGTTCCTCATGAATAGCTAAACCGCCTATGGTTTCATTTGGGCAATAATGGACATAAGCTGCATCATCACTTAATGGCCATTCTTTCATGGGTTTTAAACTCACTACACCGTCTTTTTCTTCAGTAATTTGAATCACATTAGGAGAGCAGTATTTTTCAGCTTCTTTTGCTGCAGACTCGGACCAATAGCCGCTTACAATATAGTCTGCTGTCGTTTTATCACCTAATAAATTCATTGGTAACGTTGCAAAATGGGCCCGTGCCCCGCCATGACAAAATAAAACTTTATAGTTATCAGGGATGTTTAATAAATCACGTAGATTTTGCTCTGCTTCTGTTGCCACTTCGACAAAGTCTTTTCCGCGGTGACTCACTTCCATCACAGAAACGCCTAACCCCTTCCAATTACAAAATTCTTGTTCAGCACGACGCATGACTTCAACAGGTAGCATAGCTGGACCTGCACTGAAATTATAAACCTGACTCATTGACCTCACCCTATCCATCTTCAATTATGGTTAATAAAATTCACTCAGATAGTTAAAGTTGTACCACTCCAAGCCTTTAGCTGCAACGGTTATTGTCAGCAAGTCCAAAAAAGAAAGAGGGGTTATTTTTTGATAATGAGGAAAAGAATTTTGTTAATCTTGTCACACTCTCAACAAGCATCATTTTATGGAGAAATTAACAATAAATAAGCGATAATATCCCGAATTACGTCATTGCGCTGTATTTCGGGATATTCATTGAATATGTCTTTTATTGAGGATTAAAAATTAGCGAATAACTTTGCTTACGATTTCAATCGCTTCTTTTTCTATTTGACGTAAATGCTCTTCACCACGGAAACTTTCACAATAAATTTTATAGGCTTCTTCCGTGCCTGATGGCCTTGCTGCAAACCAGCCATAATCCGTCATGATTTTTAAACCGCCGATTGGTGCATTGTTACCTGGCGCAGCGGTTAAACGCTGTGTAATTTTATCTCCCGCCAATGTATCTGCTGCAACCATTTCAGGTGATAATTTACTTAGCTTTGCTTTTTCTTCGTGAGTGGCTTTCGCTTGGATACGGTTATAAATCGGCGCGCCGAATTTCTTAGCGAGATTATTATAACGTTGTTGAGGATTTTCACCTGTAACAGCCGTAATTTCAGCTGCGAGTAGGCAAAGAATGATACCGTCTTTATCCGTTGACCACGGTGTGCCATCAAATTTTAAGAACGATGCTCCAGCGCTTTCTTCGCCACCAAAACCTAATTTACCGCTAAATAAGCCATCAACAAACCATTTGAACCCTACAGGTACTTCGACTAGTTCACGACCGATGTCATTAACCACACGGTCAATCATGGCGCTCGAGACCAATGTTTTTCCGACGGCAACATCTTTACCCCATTGAGAACGATGTTGAAATAAATAATCAATAGCAACAGCAAGATAGTGATTTGGATTCATTAGCCCATCTGGCGTGACGATGCCATGACGGTCGTAATCTGGGTCATTGGCAAACGCAAGATCAAATTTTTCTTTCATCCCAAGCAAACCCGCCATCGCCCAACTTGATGAGCAATCCATGCGAATAACACCATCATGGTCAAGTGGCATAAAGCGGAAAGTTTGGTCGAGTTGGTCGTTTACGATTTCAATATCGAGTTGATAATATTCTGCAATTTTTTTCCAATATTCAATACCGGAGCCGCCTAGAGGGTCAACACCAATTTTTAAACCTGACTTAGCAATTGCTTGCATATCAACAACATCACCCAATGCACAGACATAAGGCATGATTAAGTCTTGCTGGGTCACATATTCGCTTGTCATTGCTGTATCAAAACTGACTCGTTTTACACCTTCGAGGTTATTCGCTAGCAATTGGTTGGCATTTTTTTCAATCACAGAGGTTAAATCGGTATCAGCCGGCCCACCATTTGCAGGGTTGTATTTAATACCGCCATCTTCAGGTGGGTTATGTGATGGTGTAATCACAATGCCATCTGCAATATCTTGGTGTGATTGGTTATAACTTAAGATAGCATGAGAGATAGCTGGAGTTGGAGTAAACCCATTATTCTCCTGAACAATAACATGAACCTGATTTGCCGCTAACACTTCAACCACAGTCATAAATGCCGCTTCTGATAACGCATGGGTGTCTTTGCCCACAAAGCAAGGGCCTGTTACGCCTTGCTTTTTGCGTAAATCAGCAATTGCTTGTGCAATGGCTAGTATATGGTTTTCATTAAAGTTTTTACGCAATGAGCTACCGCGATGCCCTGATGTTCCAAACTTAACAGCCTGAGATGCATTTCCAGGTTGTGGTTGCTGCGTATAATATTGAGCGGTTAATTGAGCGACATTGATCAAGTCACTTTGAAACGGAAGCTGCCCTGCACGTTCATGTATTGTCACTTGTTTTCTCCCAAAGCACTGATGCTTTGTTATCAACACCAGTGGCCTGTCAGTTTTTAAATAGTATTACAAACTTTTTCAATCACATTGGCTGGAAATTGCATTTCCTGCATGATTGCATCAACCATACTACGCTTACGATTAGTATTCGTATTTGTGATCACCCAATAGGGTGTTCCTGGTATATGACGCGGCTTAGATTGCTTGCCAGCTGCAAGTAATGTTTGCTCATCACCAGCAAAATAAATACGAGTTCGGCCATGCATTAACTCTGTTGCACTCGCAAAACGATTTGAATCTAAACTATATAAGGTAGATAAAATCAACATAAAGCGGTCAATCGCTTTACTTTTTTCTGCATAAGCGTCAGATAACAGAAGCTCTCTAATGACTCTAACAGGATTTAATGCAACAGCGGGTGTACTCATCGCAGGTTCAGCCTTAATGACGGCATGTTCCTGACTAATTTCTTTTGCTTGTACTGGCTGCCCGGATTTGAAATTTAACATACGGCGCAAAATATCCGATGCACTTTCACCGATATGCTGTGTATGGCTCGCAATATAGCGGTAAAGCTCTTCATCAACTTCTATCGTTTTCATTTTTTCCCAGTACTTATTTAACTAAAATTTGCGGTGTGATTATAAGACAGATTTAAAAAAAACAAAACAATTAAAATTTCAATAACTTAAAGTAAACACTTTTCTAAGTTCAAAGATAATTCAGTGGGTTATCATGCCATTAATTTCAATATTTTACTTCCGTGAGCGAATTCAATTTTCTGAAATTTATTGGCTATAAACCTCCTAGTTATCGACTATTAACTTACCTTGGCCAGGATCGCAGTTTATTCGACCATTTGGATTTTACTCAGAGCCGTGACATGATAAGACCACATGTACCACTGACGAATTGATCAAATAAATATGACTGTGTTAATTAACCATACTATCCATAAACCTGAAAATCCAATCTCAAATAGCCCTATAGTACTCATACATGGGTTATTTGGTGACCTCAATAACTTAGGTGTTTTAGGTCGTAATTTACAACAATATTTCGATACGATTCAAATTGATGTTCGTAATCACGGTGACTCATTCCGTGATGAGCAAATGAGTTACCAGCAAATGGCCCAAGATGTTATTACATTAATAAAATCTTTAGGGTACGAAAATGCTATTTTAATTGGTCACTCAATGGGTGGCAAAATAGCCATGGCTGCAACTGCAATCGCCCCTAATTTTATTGATAGCATCGTTGCTATTGATATGGCGCCTGTCGCTTACCAAGTCCGTCGTCATGATAAAATATTTGCGGCTCTTGATGCCGTCACGGAAAAAAATGCGAAAACTCGCCAAGAAGCTACCGTGATTATGCGTAATTATATTAACGAAGATGGCGTTATCCAATTTCTGCTTAAATCTTTTAAACAAGGTGAATGGAAATTTAATTTGCCTGCCCTCAAAGCGAATTATGAACATATTATTGGTTGGGAAACCGTACCCGCTTGGAATAAACCCGTATTGTTAATCCCCGGAGGAAACTCCCCTTATGTGCAAGCGGAATATAAAGAGCAAATAGCGCAACAATTTCCACAAGCCAAAGCATGGGTTGTCGCCGATACGGGCCACTGGGTTCATGCAGAAAAACCAGACCATGTATTAAGAGCTATCCATCGCTTTTTATCTATTCCTGATCCTGAATAATTAATCATATTTAAATATAGATATTGGAAAGACATGTATCTTTTCAATATCTTTAAATATATTTGTAGTTAAATATAATTACTTTATTAATTACACAATAAGACTAACTTCAATACACAGCGAATTATAAACCCTGTATTATCCAAATTCTACTCTACCTTATTACTATCTAGTGCATATTTTATTAATGCAAGTTTGGATTTAAAAATTCAAATAACTTAAGGAATTTATTAATATAGAAAATGGATAGTCTAAAATCAAAATCAACATTATATTTCATTAGTGTCATTGCTAAGTTATCAGGGCAAGTAAATCCTAAAGAACTAGAACAAACACTCAATCAATCTATTGGTTATAATGAAAAAATTAACATTATTAAATCGAAACACAACATTCGCTGTAGGAATAAATATCAGAAAGATAAAAATATAGCTAAAATCGTTTGCCCAGCAATTTTATATAATACCAAAAGCGAAGCTTTTCTATTAGCTAACCGCAATCAAGAACAAGTTCTCATTCAGCAATTTGGGAATAAACCGCCAGAGATATGGAGCATTGACGAGCTAAACCAACAATGGAGTGGCCATTGGTTACAGGTAAGCCTTAAACAAGGGCAATTTGACATCACTTGGTTCCAAGCTGAATTTATGAAATACAAATCCATTATTTTGTGGGTTTTATTTTTTTCATTTATATTGCAAATCCTCGCATTAGTCTCCCCTATTGTTATGCAAGTGATTATGGATAAGGTGCTCGTTCATAATAGCTTAGTCACCTTGGACGTTTTAATTTTTGGGTTAATGGTTGCTGCACTAATAGAAGTAACGTTAAAAGGGTTACGTGAATATATTTACCATCATACAGTTAACCGTATTGATATGACACTCGGCTTAAAGCTAGTTAATCATTTATTGAGATTGCCTATTCCCTTTTTTAAAAGTAGGCAAATAGGCGCGATTGTCACTCGCGTAAAAGAGCTCGAAACTATTCGCGAATTTTTAACCAGTAGTTTTTTCACGCTATGTGTTGATGTGTTGTTTTTATTTGTATTCATTTTCGTGATGAATTTAATATCCACAACACTCACAATAATATTTTTGTGCTCTATTCCTTTTTATCTTTTATTGGCTTGGTGGCTAACGCCTAAAATCGAGTCTGCCGCACAGCAACAGTTTACTAATATCGCCATTAATACCTCTTTTTTGACCGAAAGTATTAATGGGATAGAAACCGCCAAAAGTTTATCCGTCGAACCGAATTTTACGCGTCGCTGGGATGGTCAAACCTCAGATATGAGCCAAACTAACTTTGTAGCAGGACAAATTAGCTCCCGTTCCGAGCATCTCGTAATGGCTATCGAAAAAATTACCAGTGCGATTGTATTATGGGTTGGTGCCTCTGAAGTTTTAGCATTGCAGATGACAATTGGCCAACTTATTGCTTTTTATATGATGGTTAACCATGCTAACCAGCCTCTCATCAAACTGACCAAGCTATGGGGAGACTATATTCGCACGAGCGTCGCTATCGAAAAACTTTCCCAGATTATCAACTTACCCATCGAACAATCTCAGCAAGAAAATAAATTACCTCTTCAAGGGCATTTAAACCTAAAAAATATCTCGTTCCGCTACCAACCGAACATGCCGTTTGTTCTAAAAAACTTTAATTTAAATATTGCAGCGGGAGAAACCATTGGCATTGTTGGCACATCAGGGTCAGGCAAGAGCACTCTTGCTAAATTATTACTACGGCTTTATACCCCTGAAAGTGGAACCATATTTGTGGATGGCACTCCCATATCCGCGATTAACTTACACTCTCTTCGTCAGCAAATTGGTATTGTGTTGCAAGAGAATTTCTTATTCAGCCAATCTGTTTTTCATAATATTGCTCAAACCTCACCTAATGCCTCCATGGATGAAGTGGTTCATGCTGCCAAAATGGCGGGAGCACATGAATTTATTTTGAAATTACCCAAAGGCTACGACACTGTTCTTGCTGAGGGGGGATCATCTCTTTCTGGCGGCCAACGCCAACGCATTGCAATTGCTAGAACGCTGCTTTCAAACCCTAGAGTAATTATTTTTGATGAGGCGACTAGCGCTTTAGACGACGAATCCCAAGCAGTTATTCAAGAAAATATGCAATTCATTGCCAAAGGAAGAACCGTCATCACAATTGCTCACCGCTTATCAACCATTCGCCATCACCAGCGGATTATTGTGATGCAACATGGTGAAATCATTGAGCAAGGTAGCCATCAGCAACTTATTGAACAAGGTAATTTTTATAAACACTTGTGGACTCTACAGCAGTCTCTGAAATCAGACATGGACGTAAAATGAAACATCGATTAGACAAAAACCGTTATAACAGCTTTTTGCCTTCACACTTGGCGATATTAAAAACTCCCCCATCTTACTTGGCACTTTACGTCGCTATTTCTATTAGTGTGGGTATTTTTCTTGCTGTGACTTGGTCGTTTTTTGGTAAGTTGGATATTCAAGCCACCACGCAGGGTAAACTTATTGTTTCAGGGCGAACACAATTAATTCAAGCGTTTGAATTAAGCCGTTTAGAACATATTCATGTTACTGATGGGCAAACAGTAAAACAAGGCGATCCTTTAATTACCGTCAATGTGTTAGGTGTTGACCAAGATATTCTAAGTTTAAATTATCAACACAACTTCCATTTGGCCGAAATAGTAATTTATCAAGCATTGATTTCACAACAGCCTATTGAGCAGTTACCTCTATTTAATCAATTAACTGAACTAGAGCAAAACAACACGCGGGCTAGCTATCAAACACAAAAATTAGAATTTGATTCATTAATGAATGAACTTAATAATGAAATTCAATTGAATACCGTCAATCAACAAGCCCGAAAAGATGAATTACTTACCATCAACTCCCTTATTGTCAATATCAAAAAACGCCTCGATGCACACCATTCGTTAACTGAAAAACAGTTAATCAGTCAAAAGGAATTTTTAGAACAAGAGCGAGAGCTATTAATCGCTAAAAAAGAAAAAGTGACCAAATTATCTGAGCTTTCAATTCTGAAAAGCCAGCACCATGCCTTAAATGAAAAAATAGACCGGATAAAAGCCCAAAAAAACCAAGAGTGGGATGAGAAATACAAACAAGCTGACTTTAAACGAGCTTCTCTTGAGCAAGAACTATTAAAAAATAAAGAAAGAAATCAATTAGAAATTATACGAGCCCCCGTTGATGGCACTATTCAACAGCTTGCTACACACACTTTAGGAGCTGTATTGCAACCCGCACAGCAACTAATGGCTGTTGTTCCTAACAATAATGTTCAATTAGCTGAAATTAAAATCTTGAACAAAGACATTGGGTTCATCCATGAAGGGTTGAGAGCAGAGGTGAAAATAGATGCATTCCCTTACACACGTTATGGCACGATTGAAGGTGAAGTGATTTCCATATCGCGCGACAGTACTCTCGATGAAAAGCTTGGATTAGTGTTCTTAGGGCAAATTGGTCTTAACCAAAAAGAACTATCCGTTGATGGTGAATCTATTGAACTGACTCCCGGTTTATCCATTGTGGCAGAAATAAAAACGGATAAACGCCGTATTATTGACTACTTGCTTAGCCCTATTAATGAATACACCTCAAACGCGATGAGAGAAAAATAATCGATGGAACAGTTTAATAATCATGGCTTGGATGCCTTAGTTTGGGTGGCTAAATATTACCAAAACAATGTTTCATCAGATCAACTCAGGCACGCAATTGGTATGCAAACTATATCTCCTACAGAGTGGGAAATTAGAGAGTGTGCACATACATTGGGGTATGAAACCGAGCTTATTACTGCGCGATACACACAATTAATAACGCTACCTTTACCCGCTTTAATCTATATAGATGGTTTTTGGCAAGTTATTAGCCAAGAAAATGAATTAATTCTCATTAACCCTACTAATGAGGAACGAAAACCTATTCATAACTCTATTGGACATCAAGAAACTGAATATGATGTATTACTCATTAAGGAGCAATTAGAGCCAGAGCAAAAAAAGGCCTTTGGCTTTAGCTGGTTTATTCCCTCTGTTTTGCGACAACATGTTAAATTACGAAATATTTTTATTCTCTCTGCCATTATTCAGCTTTTCGCCTTAATTAGCCCGCTGTTGTTTCAGAATTTAATCGACAAAGTGTTAGTTGGTCGCAGTCTCTCAAATTTACATGTCATTGCATTGGCGATTTTTGCCATTGCTGTTGCAGAACCGATATATGGTTTTATTCGTAATAAAATTTTTAGTCATAGTAGTAGCCAGATCAGTGCTGAGTTGTCAGGGAAAATTTATCGCCACTTAATGGCCTTACCGTTAAATTATTTTAAGCTAAGGCCAACAGGGAAAATTATTGCCAGAATCCGTGAATTAGCCCATATAAGGCAATTTTTAACGGGCTCAACACTGATGCTGTTTATTGATTTTATCTTTGTCATCCTTTTTGTCGCAGTTTTATTTTCCTACAGTAGTTTGATGGCTTGGATTTTATTGGGCTCAATGGGGGTATTTTTTGTTTTATGGATGATACTCAGCCCCATTATTCGCCAACAAACTGAAAAATCTTATCAAGCGGATGAAAATGGTCTCACTTTTCTCACCGAAAGTATTACTGGGATTGAAACCATCAAAACAACCGCAACAGAAAAATACTTTAATCAACGTTGGAAAAAAATATTTAGCAAACAGCTAACTCAAAGCTTTAAAGTCTCAATGCGCAGTGAAGTAGCCTCTCAATTAATGACATTTGTGAGCAAAATAACGACTGCGATCCTTTTGTGGGTCGGTGTCAAAGAGGTATTAAATGGTGGAATTTCTCCTGGCGAATTAGTGGCATTTAATATGCTAAGTGCGCATGTTACGCAGCCCGTATTGCGGTTTGCCCAGGTTTGGCAAGATTTCCAACATACCATTATTTCATTACGCCGAGTGGGAGATATTCTTGATGAACCGGTAGAAAATGAACGTAAAGGGATTGCAAATACATCAAATATTCACGGAAAAATAGAGTTTCAAAATATCCGTTTTCGCTATCAACCTGATACACCTGAAGTTCTCAATAATTTATCCTTAATGGTTAATGCAGGTGAATTTATTGGTATTACTGGCCCCTCAGGTTCAGGAAAAAGTACCTTAACGAAATTATTACAGCGGCTTTATGTCCCACAACATGGGCAAGTTATTGTTGATGGCATGGATTTAGCTGTCGCAGATACCGTATCATTACGCCGAAAAATGAGCGTCGTATTACAAGAAAGTACCTTATTCGTTGGTTCTATCGCAGATAATATCCGTTTGAGTCATCCACAAGCGACTGACGAGCAGGTGATTCACGCAGCAAAATTAGCGGGAGCTTATGAATTTATCATGACATTGACTGATAATTTTAATTATCCCTTATCAGAAAAAGGCTCCAATCTTTCAGGTGGTCAACGTCAAAGGATTGCACTTGCGCGTGCATTACTCACCGAACCCGATATCTTAATTCTCGATGAGGCCACTTCTGCACTCGATTACGAGTCAGAAGCCGCCATTATGGAGAATATGCCATTAATTACTCAAGGAAGAACCGTCATTAGCATTGCTCACCGGCTAAATACGATTATGCACGCTGATAGGATATGTGTGATTTGCCAAGGAGAAGTACACGAGATGGATACCCACGAAAACTTACTCAAATCAAATGGTTTATACGCCAATTTATGGCACCAGCAGACACAATAATACGAATAAAAAAGCATCACGCTTATAGCAAGTGGTGCTTTTTTACCAAAAGCGCTCATTTTACAATCAATTAAACCCAATCATCATTGATGAAGCTATAGCACAAGGGGATTAGCTAGGGTATCATGGCGCGCTGAATTACTGGCACACCCTTTTAGCAGTTATAGACATGGCAAAAGAACAAACGGATCGAACGACACTAGATTTGTTCGCTGAGGAACGAAGGCCTGGGCGACCTAAAACAAGCCCGCTATCACGGGATGAACAACTGAGGATCAACAAACGCAACCAACTGAAACGAGATAAAGTGAAGGGATTGCGCAGAGTTGAATTGAAACTGAACGAAGACGCTGTCGCGGTATTGAATCAGTTAGCTGAAGATAAAAATATAAGCCGTAGTGAATTGATCGAAGAAATTTTGATGTCACAACTTGAACATGTTGATACATCAATACTCAAGTAACGTTATCTTGATAAATCACACAAATTTGACAGACTTAGCAACATTTTTTCGCCAAAATAAGGCGTAATATTCTATCTATTTTCGTTCTAAACGGGCTATAGAAGGCGAATTTTCACCTCTAGCTCTCTTAGAAAAACAAGAGGTTAATCACTTTATGGCAGTCATAGGCATTTTCTTCGGAAGTGACACAGGTAACACAGAAAATATTGCCAAAATGATCCAAGAAAGATTAGGCAAAGATGTAGCAGAAGTTCACGATATCGCGAAATGCAGCAAAGAAGATATTGAAGCTTTTGACATTCTACTTCTTGGTATTCCAACTTGGTATTATGGTGAAGCCCAATGTGACTGGGATGATTTTTTCCCTACTCTCGAAGAGATTGATTTCGAAGGTAAACTTGTCGCCTTATTTGGTTGTGGAGACCAAGAAGACTACGCTGAATATTTCTGTGATGCTATGGGTACGATCCGCGATATTATCGAACCACGTGGTGCTGTTATTGTTGGTCACTGGCCAACAGAAGGTTATCACTTTGAAGTATCCAAAGGCATGGCAGATGACAACCATTTTATTGGTTTAGCTATTGATGAAGATCGTCAACCTGAGCTAACTGATGAACGTGTTGATGCATGGGTAAAACAAATCTCTGAAGAAATGTCTTTAGCTGAAATTTTAGGCTGATAGACTACATAAAGAACCCTTACCCATAGATTACACCACTGTCTTACACAAAATGAACCCCAAAGCCAGTGGCGTAGTCTAAAATAACCGATAAGGTATCCTAATAGGATAGGTTCTCAAGAGATTATCAAAATAATGAGACAATGCATGGTTTCTATTTTTATTTTCCATGCCTATAATTGTAAATCAGTTTAGAAGACAACTGTATTGATGTTAAAAATGTCTCATTATTGTTAAATTTATGATTTAAGATACAGGACAAACCCGCATGACAGACAACAATAAAGCATTGAAAAATGCTGGACTCAAAGTCACTCTTCCAAGATTAAAGATTTTGGAAGTACTTCAAGAGCCTGAGTGCCACCACGTCAGTGCGGAAGATCTCTATAAAAAGCTGATCGATATGGGTGAAGAGATCGGGTTAGCAACTGTATACCGCGTGTTAAACCAGTTTGATGATGCCGGTATCGTAACCCGTCACAACTTCGAGGGTGGTAAATCTGTATTCGAACTAACTCAGCAACATCACCATGACCATTTAATCTGTTTAGATTGTGGAAAAGTGATTGAGTTTACTGACGAATCCATTGAAACCCGCCAAAAGAATATCGCTGCTCGCCATGGCATTAAACTATCTAACCATAGTTTATATCTATATGGTCATTGCGCAGATGGTGATTGCCGTGACAATGCTGACGCACACGAAGCAAAAGAGTAATAGTATTCAACCATCGTTGATGAAACATCATGGTTAAAAATGCCAAAACCCTGATAATACAATTTTATCGGGGTTTTTTATTTTAAGTATTAATATTCCCTTTTTTACTCGATTAGTGATAATTGTTAGTAAGTAACTTAAACACAATTATTTATCACTGTATTTTAGCAACAATGCAAGATTTTTATAAAAACTATAATAGTTGCAATTCAAATCAAAACCCTTATATTATTTCAGAGATAAATATATTCCGTTATCTAGAATAATACTTTACATATCAAAGTGGTATATAAATAACATCATAGATGATTCCAAACATTTCATACTATTTAAAATTATTTAATTACCTTGCTATAATTTCAACTCCAAATTAGAGAGTTAATGATCCAAATGTAGTCATAACGTTAAATCATCATTTAAATGCGTAATTACATTTATTGACTAAACTAATTGAGTACTTGAGTAATTTGTAAGAGATTAACTGATGAAAAAAACCTATCTTTTTCTCAATACAAGTTTTTTCTTCTGGTTTCTTACTTTAATAGGGTGGTTTTTTAGCTATTCGTCTATCACCTTATTTTCGTTTGTATTATCAATACTGTTCTTGATCGTATACTTCAATCAAAAAAAGGTAAGTAAAATGTTCACCAAAAGACAAAACAAGCCCACGCCTACAGCGACGTCCCCTTCTATAAGTAATGAGCCTGAAGTGACTACAAAAATAGAAGAACAAATAACACTGTCAACTCCGACTATTAGTGAAGAAAAATCGAATACGATTATCTCTAGGGACGTTATTTTTGAAGGAAATATTACGTCTAATGAGCAAGTGCATATCTATGGGAAAGTCATTGGAAATATAACAGGAAAAGAAAATACGGTTAAAGTTATGTTAAACGGCCAAGTTACGGGAAATATCACCTGCAAAGAACTGGTGGTTAATGGTCGTATTGAAGGTGAATGCTTATCTGATACTATTTGTATTGAAAATAATGGGGAAATCCACGGTACTATCCATTACAGTAGTTTATCAATTAAAAAAGGGGGGATTTTATCTGGCCAAGCACAAGTTAAAAACCCACCCCATCAATCAGAAAAAGTTACCGTATTAAAAAATAAATTAAAACAAGATACCCTTATACTCAATGAAAGTGTAAATAACGTATCCTTGTAATAAAAAAACAAAATAAGGTAAATAAATTTACCTTGTTTTTAACTCTTAATATAAGTGTTTATTCTTGTCTTAATATTCCATTCAATATTAAAAATATATGATAAGCCTTTAGCTATCAGGGCAAATGACTGCTATAGTTTCTTTATAGCAGTCATTGCTACTAAAGGATTTTACTAATTAGAATACCGTGAATGGCATCATCACCATAAATTTAATATCTTTTTCATCTTGGAAGATATTTCCGTAACCACCGCCATAGCTCGGAATATCTGTATGGTTATCATACTTGGTAAAATGCAGTTTAAATAGCGTATCTTTTGCTCGACCTGACTGTACGGTATATAAAATATCAAAGTTCCATGCGCTTTCTTTTAAGCGTACATCCTGAGCATATTGGCTATTGGTACTTGGTTTAGCATCCCATCCATAAATATATGAGGTTCCAACCTTCCATCCAGCTAAGTCCCAATTTTTTAAATCATACATGACACCGGCCATAACGGCTTTTTCATTATTAGCATTCCAATCCGAACGGCCATCCCACCAAATGTCCATGCGACCATTTGATGTTGCCCAACCGGGGGTCATACGCTGCAGGAAATAACCTTGGTTACCTTTGGCTTTTACATAGGTTCCTTCTAATTTAAAATCAAATTCATCGTAAGTGTAGCCTAGTGTCATCGCTTGCAACCAAGCTAAACCGTCATAAACATCGTTAACTCCACCGCCTGAAACCTTATCTTTTGCACCATAAAATTGATAAGACATACGTAAGTCACGGTCAACAACAGGAACTGCATAGGAAACCTTGGCAAAATATTGATCCATATAGCTTTTAGCTTGCCCATATGCCCCTTCTAAGACTAAATTGTTTTTAAAGTCATATTTAAAGCCAATTGAGTGTAAATAACTGATCCCAGTTTCACCATCCGCTTCACGGAAGTCATACATGCTACGGTACCAAGGTGCTTTATAGCGGTCGGTCCACATATAGGACATGCTAAGTTCACCATTTTGCTCAAAATCAAACACCCCGCCTACCTCTAATCCGCGATATGTACCCGGCATATAGCTCCAGTGGGATGCGAGTAAAGTTTGACCAGTAGGTTGAATATAGCCACCTCTACCCCAGAAAGGGCCATATTTCAATTTTGCAGCAGCCTTATAAAAAGTCACACCACTGCGATCACCTGTCCATTTTTCATCCCAACGTGATTTTGCATCACTAAAACCGATTTCATTGGGTGCAGCTGGGCCACTATTTGATAACTCAATAGCGGTAAAACCCGCTAAATCTAGCCCGATGATGTCCTGAAAATAACCGGATGAGAAATCAAGACTGGCATTAAATGTTGAGTGTTTAAGATTATCCGCATACTTTTTATATTTATCGCTATTTGGGTCTAAATCTTTACGTGAACGATCGCGTTGCCAGTAGTAAAGGCCACCTGTAAGTTTTGAATCTTCAATAAATTGCTCCGCATGCATGATTGGTTGGTAACCAATAGGAAGCATTGCTATTGCAATTTTTAAGACGAGCAATTTCCTGCCAGTATTGACATTTTTATTAACCATTCTTGTATTCCTCTAATATTTTTTAATTTTATTTTTCGGCCGAAATACGATTTAACTTTCCATTTAAATCTAAATATTCACAATGAGTTATATCTCTTGCGATGTATTTAGCCTATTTTTTGCAACGCGAATTATCAACACAGATACAGGCTTTGTTGCCAAAATATGATCAACGGCACATTAATTTTAATTAACTGTCATTATCACCGATGATGACCTTGCTAAAAATAAAAAGTAATTGATTGATAAATATAAAAAATATGCATGGGATACGTATAAGGAAGTGTTTAAGAAAAAATCAATAAATTAACTAATTGTTCCTTAATTTCGTCTATTCTGCAGGAATTCGCTAAGTTCTATCACCACATTGACCTAATTGCCTTAAAATAGATCAGATTACTGAGTCAAATAATTAGGATAAATGTTGTTATGCTGAAAAATAACATACACAGCTATAAAATTTCTCAATAAATAATCAAATAAAATGTACAGCATTATTAAGAGAAGCACCGCATTATCATTTGCTATTATGAACTCTCCTTTTCAATATAAAGAGTTCGTAAATGAAAATAGACTTAACAGGCAAACGCGCATTAGTCAGTGCATCAACAGCTGGAATTGGTTATGCAATTGCTAAAGGCCTCGCTAATTGTGGCGCAGAAGTTTTGATTAATGGCCGTAACAATATACGTGTTAATGATGCCGTTTCTCTGCAGCGACTTCCGGTGCAGCCTTACGTGTTGATGGTGGCGTTATCGATGACATTGTGTAATTCGAGCATTCAATAATATTGCCTTATTGTCACAGCAAAACTAACGGGGTACAGGCTACTGCACCCCGCTGTATGAAATAAATACTCGTTTTGATAATTAATATTTTTCGAATAATGCCTGAATTTGCTGAGGATCTTTAGTCTGAGTTAAGGCTAATTGCAGCAATACGCGCGCTTTTTGCGGATTTAACCTTTCTGAAGCAACAAAACCATATAAGTTATCATCCACTTCGGCATTTCTTGTCGTATACCCTGTTGGTACACGGCTTGAGCGAACGACAACCACGTCTTCTTTCGCTGCTTTTGCTAAAGCGTCAAAGACAGTCTTATACATATTACCGTTACCCACACCCGCGCTTACAATTCCTTCAACCCCTTCTTCTCTCAATGCTTTCACAGGAGCTGCTGATGCATTGGCATAGTTATAAACGATACCTACCGCAGGGAGCTTTTCGAGCTTACTGACGTCGAATGCCGCTTTGTCACTACGAGGTTGCGCTGCTTGGAAATAAGTAACTTTACCATCATGAATAAAGCCTTCTGCCCCACTATTAACGGCATCAAACGCTTGTACTTCAGTGGTGCTCATTTTCATCACATTACGGCCTTGCACGACTTTATCGTTCATTGCCATCAAAACACCGCGCTCTCCAGCAGACTTATCCGTCGCTAAAACGACTGCATTATACAGGTTCAAAGGACCGTCAGCGCCTAAAGCCGTTGACGGTCGCATTGCACCAACCAAGACAATGGGCTTTTTACATTGCGTGGTTAAATCAAGGAAGAATGCCGTTTCTTCTAAAGTATCAGTACCGTGAGTGATTACAAAACCATCTGTTTTATCACAATCTTGGTTAATTTTTTTCGCCAGTGCCAGCCAAACTTGGTCATTCATATCTTGCGAACCAATATTCACCAATTGCTCACCGCTTAAATTAGCGATTTTTTTGGTTTCTGGCACCGCATTAATTAAAGCATCAATCCCTACTTTACCCGCTTGGTAACTGGAGGATGTGGCTGAATCACCACCACCTGCTATCGTTCCCCCTGTCGCCAATACCGTAATATTCGGTTGAGCGATAGCGGATACGGCAAACAGTGAAACCAATGTCGCCAAAAGCGCTTTATTTCTGTTTTTCATCCTATTTTCCTTTCATTAATAAACTTCGGTTATTATGTGGAATTGTGCTGAATTTTATGTGACCTATACAATTATTTTAGGATAAATAATGAATTTTAAGATGATTTATCTATGAATGAATAAAAAGCGTGAGGCTTGCAGCAAAAATCCGTATCATAGCCCGTTTGAAACACTCTATTCACAAGTGACTGACAATGAGCCAAACTTTTATTCCCGGCAAAGATGCCGCTCTTGAAGATTCCATTGATGCATTTCAAACCAAATTAAAGAAATTAGGGTTTGATATTGAAGAAGCCTCTTGGTTAAACCCTGTACCTAACGTTTGGTCTGTACATATCCGCGATAAAGCGTGCCCACTTTGCTTTACTAATGGTAAAGGGGCGAGCAAGAAAGCTGCATTAGCCTCAGCGCTTGGTGAGTATTTTGAGCGTTTATCAACGAATTACTTCTTTGCGGATTTCTACCTAGGTAAATCTATTGCTGAAGGGGATTTTGTCCACTACCCTAATGAAAAATGGTTCCCATTAACCGAAGATGATAGCTTACCTGAAGGGTTATTAGACAATCGTTTGATTAAGTTTTATGACCCCGACAACGCCTTAGCCGCCAGCCAATTAATTGACTTGCAATCTGGTAATGAAGAACGCGGTATTTGTGCACTGCCATTTACCCGTCAATCAGACAACCAAACCGTATATATTCCAATGAATATTGTTGGAAACCTCTATGTTTCTAACGGAATGTCTGCGGGCAATACAGCCAACGAAGCTCGTGTACAAGGGCTTTCCGAAGTCTTTGAACGCTTTGTAAAAAATAAAATCATTGCTGAAAGTATTAGCCTACCGGCTATCCCAGCAGACGTCATGGCACGCTACCCTGCGGTAGTTGAAGCGGTTGAAACCTTAGAAAAAGAAGGTTTTCCAATTTTCTGTTATGACGCATCACTCGGTGGCCAGTACCCTGTGATTTGTGTGGTGTTATTTAACCCACAAAATGGGACTTGTTTTGCCTCATTTGGTGCTCACCCCGACTTTGGTGTTGCCCTTGAGCGTACCGTCACGGAATTACTGCAAGGCCGTGGCTTAAAAGACCTCGATGTGTTTAATGCACCGACCTTTGATGACGAAGAAGTGGCTGAGCACACGAATCTTGAAACTCACTTTATTGATTCAAGCGGTTTAATTAGCTGGGATCTGTTTAAAGATGATGCCGATTATGCCTTTGTAGATTGGAGCTTTAAAGGCACAACTCAAGAAGAGTTTGCAACACTGATCAGTATTTTCAATACATTAGATGCTGAAGTCTATATTGCAGATTATAACCACTTGGGTGTCTACGCTTGCCGAATCTTAGTCCCAGGTATGTCTGATATTTACCCAGTTGAAGACTTACATATCGCCAATAACGCGATGGGCGCTTATTTACGCGACACCATTATCAACCTACCTGATAGCCAATGGGAAAAACAAGACTATCTTGCCCTTATCGAGCAATTAGATGACGACGGTTTAGATGATTTTACCCGTGTTCGTGAATTACTTGGTTTGGCAGTAGGTAAAGACAATGGGTGGAGTAACCTGCGTATTGGTGAACTAAAATCCATGTTGGCACTAGCGGGTGGAGACCTTGAACAAGCACTTGCTTGGGTTGAATGGACACAAGACTTCAATAGCTCAGTATTTACTGCCGAGCGCGCAAATTATTATCGTTGCTTGCAAACCCTGTTGTTGTTATCTCAAGAAGAAGAACGTGACCCTGCGCAATACTACAACGCCTTTGTGCGTATGTATGGTCAAGAGGCAGTAGATGCTGCATCAGCCGCTATCGCTGGGGAATCATGCTTCTATGGCTTGTGGTCTATTGACGAAGAACTTAAAGCACTTCCTGCGCATCAAGCTTTGCTGGCTGCTTATGAAAAGCTGCAAAAAGCAAAGCGTGATAATGCATAATGTGAATTAAATCGTTGACGGGGAACTTGCCCCGTCAACATTTTTACATTTTATTGGTTTATATTAATTATAAATCCAATGAACGTTTCCATAATAAGAAATCAAACTGTTCTAGGCGATCCGCTTGGACCTGATAGTCACCGCTTGCCGTATCAATTACCCGTTCAAATAGCCCTTTACTTATTGTCGGTAATGGAACCCCATCAATAATTGGCCCGCAATCATAATCAATTATGTCCGATAGGCGCTCTGCAATGGCACTATTCGTCGATATTTTTAAAACAGGTACAATCGGGTTCCCTGTGGGAGTGCCAAGCCCTGTTGAGAAAATAACCACATTACACCCTGCAGCAACAAGTCCTGTGACTGCATCAACATCATTACCTGGCGTACAAACTAAGGATAACCCACTGTCAGGCATCGGCTCCGCATAGTCACACACCGCACTAATCGGCGATGTTCCGCCTTTTTTAGCCGCTCCGGTCGATTTAATCGCATCGGTTATTAGCCCGTCCGCAATATTGCCGGGACTTGGGTTATCGGCAATGGTAGTATTAAAGAAATTCGCTGTTTTTTCATAACGTTCCATCAAATCTAAGAATTTTTTCTTATCTTCAAAAGAGACGCACCGTTTCACCATATCCCCTTCTGCACCACATAATTCCGGAAATTCAGCTAACCCTGATGCGCCCCCCAAAGTCACTAGCCAATCAGAAACTAGCCCCATCGCAGGGTTACCCGAGATCCCAGAAAAACCGTCAGAAGCGCCACATTTCACACCGAGTTTTAAATGAGACAACGGAACGTCCACACGAGATTGCGGTATGACGGCCTTCATGCACTCATAGGTTTGCTTCAATGCTGTTTGCATCATTTCTTCTTCGCTACTCCACTCTTGCTGGCGAAAGTAAAGTGCAGGTTTAGCAAAATTAGGGTTACGAGCAACAAGTGACTCTTTAAACATTTTACGCTGTGCTTTTTCACAGCCCAAACTGAATACCGTAATACCGATGACATTAGGGTGGTCCGCATAAGCAGCAAGCACATCACACATCGTTTTACTGTCAGAGGTCGCTCCACCACAACCACTCGTGACCGTAATACATCGTACACCTTCTATATGTGGGAATAATTTAGGTTTTGCCGTTCCCCCTTGCTCACCAGCTGTTAAATCCAACGCAAAATTTTTCAAACTATTATTGGTATAACCTAATGCTTCATTTAAGGCGTCTGTAAGTTTTGTTACATTGCGGTTTTCACAAAATACCAATGGAAAAATTAACCAGTAGTTTGCGGTTCCTACTCGCCCATCCTCACGTACATAGCCTTTAAATGTGCGTCCTTGATATGCAGATACATCAGGTGCATTCCACTCGTACGGTGCATCTTGTTCTAAAGAAACTGGGGCTGCATAGTGGCGAATATTATCGACTGTGATAACTTCACCTTTTGCAATTGGCTTTGTTGCTTTTCCTACTGCTGTGCCATACATAGAAACAATGCCATCAACGGGTATCGCTTCCATGGCAAATTTATGCTTTGCTTTAACATCAGTCACGAGGGTCACATCTTCACTTCCCCAGTGATAAATATCCCCTGCTTGCAAGTCCTTTAAGGCAACAATTAGGTTGTCGCTCTCATCAATTTTGAGAATTTTTTGCATGTCACACCTTCCTAAAAATTGTCATTAGTTAGATGACAATGCGTTGAGATTCTTGTTATGCGTATTTTTTTTAAGTAATGCGATTAAGACGGCACAACCTACGGTGATCACCACTAATGTCACGATACCTGCGGTATTGCTATTCATCATTTTATCGACTTCCACGCGAATGATTGGCGCGAGGAATGAACAAAATGCCCCCATGGTGGTACAGAAACCAATTCCTGCTGCTAATGCAGGGCCGCTTAATAACTGAGGAGGAAACGTCCAAAATACTGGTTGAACGGATAAAAAACCAACAGCGCTTAAACATAATGCTGCAATAGCAAAAACAGGGCTTGCAAATGCTGACAATGCCAAACCTAATGCTGCGGCTAACATACACAGCACTGAGATTTCGATGCGACGAGTTGGATGGCGGTCAGCAAAACGAGGAATGTAATACACCCCGAATGCAGAACAAGCCCAAGGTATGGCAGCAACTAAGGATTGTTTAAAGCCTAAACTTTCCCCCATTAAGGACGCAACTTGGGAAGGCAGAAAGAACATCAAACCGTATACTGAAATTTGTATCGTGCCGTAAATCAGTGCAAGGTGCCAAACTTTGATATTTTTTAGTGCAGATAATACCGATGTGGTTTCAGTTTTTGCATTTTCTTTGGCTAATTGTTCAGTTAGCGCTTTTTTCTCTTCTTCGGTTAAAAAACGGGCTTTTTCAGGGCTATCATCCAAATAAAAGAAAGCAAAAATACCAATCACAACGGCAGGAAGTCCTTCAATGACAAACATCCAGAACCAACCTGGCCGGCCTAACCAGCCATGCAATTCCAGTAACGCGCCTGATAATGGCGAACCCAGTGTCAATGCCAAAGGTACACCTAGAACAAAGATCCCAATTACAGACCCACGTACATTATTGGGGAAATAAATTGAGGCTAATAATAGAATGCCTGGATAAAAGCCAGCTTCCCCAAGTCCCAACAAGAAACGCAAAACTATAAATTGCGTTTCATTGGTGATAAAACCTGTCATTGCCGACAGAACGCCCCAGATTACCGTGGTAATACTCAGCCACTTTTGCGCACCAATTTTGTTTAAAATTAAGTTAGCGGGAATGCCAAATAGCGCATATGCCGCAAAGAAAATACCGGCACCAAAAGCAAACGCTGAATCAGATAAACCAATGTCGACTTGCATTGCATCTTTCGCAAAACCTACGTTGACTCGGTCAATAAATGCAACAAAATACAAAATAAACATCAGGGGTACTAAACGTTTCCACGATTTGGCTATCGCAGAATTTAAAACAGGATTGTTATAAGCTTTAGTTGTCGCCATGATATTTTTCCCTGTTGGTAAGATGTTCTATTGTGTTTGATTCAGGAAAGGTCAGAGCGGTGAATCAGCAAGGGTTAACAACTGCTGAAGTTGCTCAATCTGTATATTGTTCAACCCAATAAATGGTGCTGTACAATAATCTGAATTAACCACACCTTTTAGCTGCAACGCTTTCTTAAAGGTTGGGATGAATGGCGCATTGACGCCATATATAGCCATCAATTGGTCTACTCGTTGCTGGTGTTTTGCCACTAACGCTAAATCACCTTGGGTAAACGCATGCATCCATGATGCAAAAAATTGCGGCACAATATTTGAAAGCCCACCAATGCACCCATTTCCCCCCGATAACACCACATGAGCAAAGTTATTATCGTAACCTGCGTATACCTCAAAATGAGGCAAGCGTGATTTCACCGTTTCAATCACTTGGGCGGTATGAGTCGTGTCAGGAATGGTATCTTTTAATCCGATGATATTGGGATATTTATCCGCTAAACGTAGGCAAACATCAGGGGAGACAGAATAACCTGTTCGTTCAGGAAAGTTATAAATGAAAATGTTAGCAGATGTTTTTGCTGCTATCGCACTGTAAAAACGAAAAACACCTTCATCATCTAGCGGGAAATAATATGGGCTAATAATCATCACCCCATCGATTCCTTTTTCATATGCATAGTTAGCCAATTCAATCGACTCTTCCACATCAAGGCGGCTTGCCCCTGCATAAACACGCATTTCCTCCTTGGGATAACGACCACATAGGTCGATGAGTTTTTTTGAGCTCTGCATATTGAGCGCAAAAAACTCCCCCGTGCTTCCCATAGTGACAAAACCGGAGACTTTGCCCTTCAATGAGTCATAAACACGTATATTTTGTTCTATATCCACTCGACCTTTGTCATCAAAGATGGTCACTACTGGAGTGATATAACGACTTTCCATACTGATAATCTCCTCGTTACCGATGTTCATATATACAAACTACATTCATAAATAAAAACTACAAACAAGAAATCATGAATCATTGATTGAGTCAAATTCATACAACTCATATGAAAATTTTATGTAATAATCTGATTAAAAAGATATTTGAAGGGATTAAGTGGTCATAAAGCTAACTAAAGAATAATTTTTTTATTGCTAAATTTTGAGCAAAGTCACGCCTTTTGGATGACTTTACCCATTATTAAGAGTGACCAATTTGAGATTAAACGTATTCCTGAGATGATTTACATAGTGGTATTTTAAACCTAGAATAGCGACAAAATTAATCAGGGAGGTGGTTTAATGTCTACGGGGCACATGCCGACAATTCGGGTATTAGAAATACTGCAAGTTTTATCGGCTGAAAATACTGGGCTTTCTTTGACGCAACTTTCTGATAAAACACAAATATTAAAAGGGACGATTTATCCTATCTTAAAAACATTGGTTGAACATCGGTATATTAATTACGATGATAATAGCCAGCTATATTATTTAGGTATCGCCTGCTCGCTTCTTTCCCGCTCATTTTTCGAAAAATCCTATTGGCTAAAAATGGTTCATCGGGAAATTGTGCATATCGTTGATGAATGCAATGAAGTGTGCCAAATGGGGATTTTAGACGGTGCTAATGTGTTATACATTGATAAAGTTCAATCGGCGCAAAAGGTCCAATTAATCTCTAATATTGGAACTCGTTTGCCTGCGATTTACTCGGCACTGGGTAAGGCTATGATTTTTAACTACAGTGACCAGCAAATTTCCGAACTTTATCCTTCGGGTTTTACTCCGTTAACCCAATACAGCGTGCAAACTTTGGCTGAACTGCGCCTACAGCTTAACGCGGTTCGCGAAAATAGTT
Organism: Providencia sp. PROV223; assembly: GCF_028479245.1. Lineage (NCBI taxonomy): Bacteria > Pseudomonadati > Pseudomonadota > Gammaproteobacteria > Enterobacterales > Morganellaceae > Providencia > Providencia sp. PROV223. Next base: position 276,751 of record NZ_JAMPNG010000004.1, on the reverse strand, counting down.
ATGCCGTTGATAATAAAGAAATTGATGAAGAAACCATTTGTTATGCTGTCTCATTACGACAACGCAATAACATCATTGCGGCAATCAGTGTGTCTATCCCAACCTTCCGCATCGATGAACCCAAAGTGAACCAAGTCATCAAAACGCTCTTAACTAGTCGAGAACGTATTGAGCAAGAACTAAACACTCTTGACAATATTGAATTTTATACCTAGTTACAACGTTAAAAACGGATTGTTTTATTAAGATATATCACTTTAATTTATCGATTAATTTATATTAATCTTTTATTATTTGCATAATTGTTAGATAAATATTGCAAAAATATGGTTTGGCTAAGGAATATATATCGGAATCTCCCCTAATTAACTAGGGCATTATGCAAACATAAGTTAAATTATATGCCAAAGAGATCATATTCATCTTAAATAGTTAACATTTACGCGTATATTTTTACTTATTTTGCTGGCCAAAACTGACTTTATAAAAATTTTATATAAATTTTAAAAAATATTTAAACCTTATTTATCAAATGGATAAGTTGTAATTTAACATTAAATTAACCGTTTTCACCACTCTCTCTAGAGAGTTCATGATCCATATCAAATTTATCAATTCTCCCCTTTGTTACTATTATTGCGTGCTATAATTAATCAACTTTGTAAGAGAGTGTTGGTATGAAAGCTGACAACCCTTTTAATTTATTGCCACCAGCTGTAATGGCGCAAGTCGCAGATGATGCCTCTGTTTATAAGGCAAATAAACATCCTGCAATTACTTACTTGTCAGCATTCACTGCCGGTATTTTTATCTCTATCGCATTTGTATTCTATATCACGGCAACAACCGGGGCAGCTGAAGCGCCTTATGGTTTCACTAAACTTATTGGCGGGATTTGTTTCTCCTTAGGCCTGATGTTAGTGGTTGTATGTGGTGCAGACCTTTTCACCTCCACCGTACTCACTATCGTCTCAAAAGCCACAGGTAGAATCACTTGGGGGCAAATGTTCCTCAACTGGTTTAATGTCTATATTGGTAACTTAATTGGCGCGCTGTTCTTTGTTGCACTGATTTGGTTTGCAGGACAATACACCGCAGCCAATGGCCAATGGGGATTAAATGTATTACAAACCACCAGCCATAAATTGCACCATACCTTTATTGAAGCGGTTGCATTAGGAATTTTAGCAAACTTAATGGTTTGCCTTGCCGTTTGGATGAGTTACTCCGGCCGTAGTTTAACTGATAAACTGGTCGTTCTAGTGTTACCTGTCGCGATGTTTGTGGCGAGTGGTTTTGAGCATAGTATTGCAAACATGTTCATGATCCCATTAGGTATTATGATTAAAGAGTTTGCACCTGCTGAATATTGGTCTCAAATAAATATGTCTCCTGATCAATTTTCACACCTAACAGTCGGTAACTTTATTACAGATAACTTAATTCCAGTTACTATCGGAAATATTATTGGCGGCGCGATTTTAGTCGGCCTCATTTATTGGTTTATGCATTTACGTAGTGGCCAAAAACATTAATAGCCACTGACACACACTAAAAGATTTATTAAGATCCCTAAAAGATCCATTGTTAAAAGGTAAAAGTATCATGTCCGAGTTAAATGAAAAATTCGCTTTAGCATGGCAAGGTTTTAACCAAGGTGACTGGCAGAATAACGTCAACGTACGTGATTTCATCCAGAAAAACTACACTCCATATGAAGGTGATGAATCTTTCTTAGCAGGCTCTACTCCAGCAACTGACACGTTGTGGGATAAAGTCATGGAAGGGATCAAAATCGAAAACCGCACTCATGCGCCAGTTGATTTTGACACAGATGTCGCTTCAACCATCACTTCCCATGATGCAGGTTACATTACTAAAGAATTAGAAAAAATTGTTGGTTTACAAACTGATGCACCTCTGAAACGAGGTCTTATCCCGTTCGGTGGTATCAAAATGGTTGAAGGCTCATGCAAAGCTTACGACCGCACTTTAGACCCTGAAATCAAAAAAATCTTCACTGAATACCGTAAAACTCACAACCAAGGTGTTTTCGACGTTTACACACCAGACATCTTAAAATGCCGTAAATCAGGTATCTTAACGGGTCTACCTGATGCATATGGTCGTGGTCGTATCATCGGTGACTACCGTCGTGTTGCACTGTACGGTATTGATTTCCTGATGAAAGACAAATTTAACCAATTCACCTCTTTGCAAGAAAGATTAGAAAAAGGTGAAGACTTACAAATGACTATCCAACTGCGCGAAGAAATTGCTGAACAGCACCGTGCATTAGGTCAAATGAAAGAAATGGCTGCAAAATACGGTTACGATATTTCTGCACCAGCAACAAACGCACAAGAAGCAGTACAGTGGACTTACTTCGGTTACTTAGCCGCTGTTAAATCACAAAACGGTGCTGCAATGTCATTTGGTCGTGTTTCTACCTTCTTAGACGTGTATATCCAACGTGACTTAGAAGCAGGTAAAATCACCGAACAACAAGCGCAAGAATTAATTGACCACTTAGTCATGAAACTGCGTATGGTACGTTTCTTACGTACTCCTGAATACGATGAGCTGTTCTCTGGTGACCCAATCTGGGCAACTGAGTCATTAGCAGGTATGGGCCTTGATGGTCGTACTCTGGTAACGAAAAGCACATTCCGTTTCCTGAACACACTGTATACCATGGGCCCATCTCCTGAGCCAAACATGACTATCCTGTGGTCAGAAAAACTGCCTATGAATTTCAAAAAATTCGCAGCAAAAGTGTCTATCGATACCTCATCAGTTCAGTATGAAAATGATGACCTGATGCGTCCAGACTTCAATAACGATGACTACGCAATCGCATGTTGCGTCAGCCCAATGATTGTTGGTAAACAAATGCAGTTCTTCGGTGCTCGCGCAAACTTAGCGAAAACCATGCTGTATACCATCAATGGTGGTGTTGATGAAAAACTGAAAATGCAAGTAGGTCCTAAACATACACCAATCATGGACGAAGTCTTAGATTTCGATACTGTGATGAACCAAATGGACCACTTCATGGATTGGTTAGCAACTCAGTACGTCACTGCACTGAACTGCATCCACTTCATGCATGATAAATACAGCTATGAAGCTTCACTGATGGCGTTACATGACCGTGATGTATATCGCACCATGGCTTGTGGTATCGCGGGTCTATCTGTTGCTGCTGACTCACTGTCTGCAATCAAATATGCGAAAGTTAAACCAATTCGTGACGAAGACGGTATTGCTATCGACTTCGAAATCGAAGGTGAATACCCTCAATTTGGTAACAACGACTCTCGTGTAGATGATATCGCGTGTGACTTAGTTGAACGTTTCATGAAGAAAATTCAGAAACTGCCTACTTACCGTAACGCGGTACCAACTCAGTCAATCCTGACCATCACATCTAACGTTGTGTATGGTAAGAAAACAGGTAACACACCAGATGGTCGTCGTGCAGGTGCACCATTCGGACCAGGTGCAAACCCAATGCACGGTCGTGACCAAAAAGGTGCGGTAGCTTCACTGACTTCTGTTGCTAAACTGCCATTTGCTTACGCGAAAGATGGTATTTCTTATACTTTCTCTATCGTACCAAATGCGTTAGGTAAAGATGATGACGTTCGTAAAACTAACTTAGCCGGTCTGATGGATGGTTACTTCCACCACGAAGCGTCTATCGAAGGCGGCCAGCACTTAAACGTTAACGTTATGAATCGTGAAATGCTGTTAGATGCAATGGAAAACCCAGAGAAATATCCACAGCTGACTATTCGTGTATCGGGATATGCTGTACGTTTCAACTCACTGACTAAAGAACAACAGCAAGACGTTATTACTCGTACTTTCACAAGCACAATGTAATAATTAGCTTATTAAAATAAAGTAAATTAAAGACCCCGCTTTATGGGGTCTTTTTATCTATACCAGCAACGATATTTTTTCTCTAAAGTTTGCGGTATGACAGATATTTTGGAGTGCCTGCTATGTCTATCGATGATACAAAAACCAAAACAATAGCGATAACTAATATGACAGAAACCCCAACCACACTCGGCCGCATTCATTCATTTGAATCATGCGGAACGGTCGATGGTCCAGGGATCCGTTTTATTGTCTTTTTCCAAGGCTGCTTAATGCGCTGCCTGTATTGCCATAACCGCGATACTTGGGACACCCATGGTGGCAATATCGTCACTGTTGATGAATTAATGAAAGAAGCCGTGACCTATCGCCACTTTATGAACGCGACTGGCGGCGGCGTTACCGCCTCTGGTGGTGAAGCTATCTTACAAGCCGAATTTGTTCGTGACTGGTTCCGCGCATGTAAAAAAGAAAATATTCATACTTGCCTTGATACCAATGGCTTTGTGCGCCGCTACGACCCAGTGATTGATGAACTGATGGATGTCACTGACTTAGTGATGCTTGATTTAAAACAAATCGATGATGCAATTCATCAAAAATTAGTGGGTGTTTCTAATCACCGTACTTTGGAATTTGCCCGTTACCTTGCCAAACGCAACCAAAAAACCTGGGTACGCTATGTTGTCGTGCCGGGTTGGAGCGATGACGACCATTCAGTACATTTACTGGGCGAATTTACCAAAGATATGAACAATATCGAGAAAATCGAATTATTACCTTACCATGAGCTTGGTAAACACAAATGGGAAACTATGGGTGAAGAATACAAGCTAGATGGCGTTAGACCACCATCAAAAGAAGTGATGGAACGAGTCAAAAGCATTCTTGAAAGTTATGGTCACAAAGTGATGTACTAAAATTATAGAGGCTCTTTGCAGAGCCTCTTATTTATTTGAAAAGCGGTAAATGGCCAATTAACTGAGTAACTGCTTTTTTATTTCCCACCAAGCCTATCCCTGCCAATTGAATATCTTTATATTGCTGTTCAGATAATTTCTGCTGATATTCATCATAAGTACGGCAAGATTGAGCGAGCAAACTAAAAGGAATGATATAAATATCATCTTTCTGGTAAGCTGCCACTTCAATCTCTTTCATATATTGCTCTGCGGATTTTAATATCGGTAATGGTGCATAAATCACCCCTGGGTAATTCATATTATCCAAACTATTAAGATCATTCCCTACCATATTATTGACTTTATTTCCTAAACTCACACCAATTACACTCGCTGCATTCATCGCTAAACCATTCGATAAGTTTTGGTTTACCACGATGGCACAACGGTGTTCTGTTGGATTAAAAATCATCTCTCTTTTCCCTTTTACTGTTTGTTATTGTTCTAAAACACCTCATTATTATTGCATTTAAAGAAAGAAATAGGCTTTCTAACTCAGTCATTACACGCTAAAATTTAGGCAATTTTATCCTATTTTATGCGATTTTAAGGTCAAGGCTTTCATTTATGGCAATAGATAAGACAGAAATAAAAATATTGAAATTACTACAAGATGACGCTCGAATAACGAATCAAGTTCTTGCTGAAAAAGTAGGCATGTCAGCCTCTCCCTGTTGGCGAAGAGTTAAAAAGCTAGAAGAAGAACATGTTATTGAAGGATATCGCGCTATTCTCAATCGTAAAAAAATTGGCTTAGGTGTGATGGTATTTGTTCGCGTTATTATTGATAGCGATAGCGAGGCTGAAGCTCAAAAATTTGAACAAGAAGTGACTGAGCTCGAAAATGTTGTCGCTTGCTACAGTATTGGTGGTGATACCGACTTTTTATTGCAGGTTGTATCTCATGATTTAGACTCCTACGCCGACTTCGCGATGACGGTTATTCGCCGGTTACCGGGTATCAAAGAAATGCAAAGTATGTTTGTACTAAAAGAGATTAAGCCATTGGATGCTTACCCCATATCGCTCATTTAACCGCTGGGTAAATGGCATTTTGCTTACGTATTAATAATAATGATTATTTAATTTACTCTTCACTATTAAGTTATGACTTGCTCTTACTGTATAGAATAAAAAAAAAGTCTTTTTCACTGTACTATTAAATACTTATATTCTATTCAATACATTAAGGTATAGACAATGGTCTTATTACGATAAAAAATATCTTATACAAGAAAATTTTAATCAACAATACCTTACCAGAATTGTCTGCTTTATAATAAGCTAACTTATCTGCATACTACTGCCGATAAGTTACAAGAATGAGTATAAACTCAGAAAACTTATTAATAATAATATATTGCTAATTCACTATGACTAACAGGTTCCTTTTTTATCATGAATAATGAAAACTTCAGTGCAGATAACAACCCTGCACCTACAATTAACGCACAAACTCAAGCCGATACATTCGTTTTTCACGCAGAACCTCGCACAGTAGATGCAGGTGAAGGTGTTAACTGGATCAGCCAATCATGGTCTCTTGTTAAAGAAAAGCTGGGAATGTGGATCCTAATTAACATCGTTCTGTTTGCGGTGATCTTTATCATCTCAATGATCCCATTCTTGAACTTACTGATTACTTTTATTACGCCTATTTTTATTGGTGGTATTATCGCTATCAGTGAAAATCAACGTAAAACTGGCCAAGCAGAAATTGGGTTATTATTTGCTGGTTTCCAAAATAAATTCGGTACCCTATTTGCCGTTGGAGCCATCAACTTTGCGGCTAACTTAGTAGGCATGATCATCGCATTTATTATCGGTGGTTCTGCTATGTTTGGTTTATTGATGGAAAGCAACCAATATGGTTCACCATCTGATGCGGCTATTCTTGCATCTTCAGGTACATTCTTCTTTGCAATTATTATCATGGCCGTTGCTGCGTTAGTAGGTACTGCCTTGACATGGTTTGCTCCAGCATTGGTTATGAACCACGACTTCACTGTTGGCGCTGCAATTTCTGCAAGCTTACAAGCTGTTAAGAAAAATATCCTGCCAGGTCTCCTGTTCTTTATCGTTTTATCAATCTTAATGATAATTTCAGTAATTCCTTTAGGTTTAGGTTTATTAGTTTCTATGCCAATTATGTATGTTTGCTATTACAGCAGCTACCGCAGCCTGTTTTTCTCACAAGTAAAATAAACCAAAATGTGATGGTTTAACGACTTTGCTAAATGATTTAATCTAAAAAAGGAAAGCAATTGCTTTCCTTTTTGCTATCCCATACAAATTCACATATATTCCTTTAAATAGTAATCTCCCTCTTTCCTTTCATAAATTGGAGCTGTTTTCCATGTATTTCGATATTACTGATTTAAAACTATGTGTTAATGTCGCTAATGCAGGGAGCATCACCCATGGAGCGAAACTAACTTATCTTACACTGCAATCTGCAAGTGAACGGATACGTGGGTTAGAAAATGAATTAAACGTAGATATTTTTGTTCGCTCAGTAAAAGGGGTTTCATTATCAAATGCAGGTCATACATTTATTGAGCATGCGAAAACAATTTTGCAGCAAATTGAAGTAATGCAAGATGAACTGCAGCAATATAGTCGACACCTGCGTGGGCATATTAATATTCTTTGTAATACATCTGCTCAAATGGAGTTTTTACCTGCCCGTGTTAGTGCTTATTTACGCCAGCACCCTGCGATGTCTGTGTCAGTGAAGGAAAAGCCAAGTACTAATATCGTCACTGCAATCAGAAATAAAATCGCTGATATCGGTGTTATCGCAGATTCTACTGATCTCACCGGGCTGGATATCCGGCCATTCAGCTCAGATGAATTAGTTGTTTTTGTCCATAAAGATAGCCTTTGGGCAAACCGAGAAAATGTTCCATTTTCTGACATTATTGATGCTGAATTTATTGGTTTAATGGAAGATAACCCATTACAAAAACATATTGACAATAACGCCAAACAGCAAGGTAAGCAGCTAAACTACCGGGTACGTATGCCAACATTAGATGCTGTAATGCAAGGAGTTAATGATGGCATTGGCATAGCCATTATTCCCAAACAAGCGGCACAGCGTAGCCAGCTCTCTGCGAGTAAAATAGTGCAATTGGCTGAGATTTGGGCATGCCGAAAATTAGTTATCTGTGCACGAGATTTCAACCAATTACCTGATTACACTAACGAGTTTGTTAATTTCTTAATTAACTGGTCATCTGAAGGCTAATTTTGTCGCCATGTAAATTCCTAATCCGATCAAACCAATAAAAAAGCAACGACGGAATAATTTCTCGCTAATAATCTTGCGAAAATATTGACCAAGGTACATTCCACCAATAGCTGGTATTAAGGCAAAGGCAGATAAACTCCAATTAATATCATATTGTTGCTGGTCAATGGATAACTTGATTGCTAATGCAACTGTTGATGCGGTAAATGCTAGCCCTAGAGCCTGAATAAGCTCATTTTTATTTAATTTTAAGGTTTGCAAATAAGGGACTGCTGGAATAACAAATACACCCGTAGCAGCCGTAATCACACCTGTGATATATCCCACTATTGGTGAAAGCCATATTTCATGTTTCTTGGATGATGGCATTTTTTTTGCGATTAACCCCCATATTCCATAGATAATAAGCACGAAACCAAGTGCAGGTAGTGTCCAACCAGATGCTGAGGTTAAAGAAGGTAAAAAACTGAATATGGTGCCAAGTACCACCCCAATAATAAAACCACTGAGCCGTTTGATTAGTGCCATAAATTGTGGGCCAATCAATAATTGCCATATATTCGTGATTAACGAGGGAATAATTAACAAGCTAGCAGCGGCAGCAGGCTCCATTGACGTGCTTAATAACCCCATTGCGATTGTCGGTAACCCTAACCCAATCACCCCTTTTACAAGGCCTGCTAGTAAGAAAACACCAATAATTACACCCATTTATTTCGCTCCGATAAATTTACTTTACCGTAGAGTAATGTCCTACATTGAATAGTGCTATTTGGAAAATATTGAGGGGGGATCAGGTTTAGCCTGAGGATACGTTTTCAAAATGCTTTAAATTTGCAAAAAAAACGCGACTACTATGAGTCGCGTTTTACTTTTGAAGAAGTAACGGAAATTAACCGATGTACTCTAACCCTTTCATGTATGGGCGTAATACTTCTGGAACTTCAATACGGCCATCTGCTAATTGGTAGTTTTCTAAAATCGCCACCAATGTACGACCAACCGCTAAACCAGAACCATTCAGAGTATGAACAAGTTGTGTTTTCTTATCACTCTTACCGCGGAAGCGAGCTTGCATACGACGCGCTTGGAAATCCCACATGTTTGAACAAGATGAAATTTCACGATAAGTATTTTGCGCTGGTAGCCATACTTCTAAGTCATAAGTTTTACGTGAACCAAAACCAATATCACCGGTGCATAAAATCACTTTACGATAAGGTAAGTTCAGTAATTGTAATACTTTCTCTGCATGGCCAGTCAGCTCTTCCAATGCATCCATAGATTTTTCTGGATGTACGATTTGCACTAACTCAACTTTGTCAAATTGGTGCATACGGATCAAACCACGTGTATCACGGCCATAAGATCCCGCTTCAGAACGGAAACAAGGTGTGTGTGCTGTCATTTTCAGAGGAAGTGAGTCTTCATCTAAAATTTCATCACGAACCAAGTTAGTCACAGGTACTTCAGCTGTTGGAATCAAAGCATAAGTGCTGCTGTCTGCTTCTTCTTCCAGTGGTTTAGTATGAAATAAGTCTTCACCAAACTTTGGTAATTGGCCAGTTCCGTAAAGCGTGTCATGGTTGACTAAATACGGAACATACAATTCTTGGTAGCCATGTTGTTCAGTATGTAAATCAAGCATGAATTGTGCCAATGCACGGTGCATACGAGCAATTTGCCCTTTCATGACAACAAAACGTGCACCCGTCAGTTTTACCGCAGCTGGAAAGTCTAAGCCGCCAGATAGCTCACCAAGGCTAACATGGTCTTTAACTTCGAAATCATACTGGCGAGGCTCACCCCAACGAGCCACTTCAACGTTGTCAGAATCATCTTTACCGTCAGGTACTTGATCATCAGGGATATTCGGGATACTCAAGGCAATATCACGGATTTCTTGTTGCAGCTTTTCAAGCTCCGCTTTTGCAGAATCCAATTTTTCGCCTAATTGGTTAACTTCTAGACGTAATGGTTCGATATCTTCACCACGTGCTTTTGCCGCACCAATAGTTTTCGATCGCGAGTTACGGTCTGCTTGCAGGGTTTCAGTTTCAACTTGTAAAACTTTGCGGCGTTCTTCTAATTCACGCAGCTTTTCCACATCAAGGGTAAAACCCCTGCGAGCCAGTTTTTCAGCAACCGCGTCTAGCTCCGTACGCAGTAAATTGGGATCGAGCATGCTTATCCTGTGATTATTGTTAGTAATTAATGATACTTTTTGAGGTGCATTCCAGCACAACAAATAAAGTAAAGTATTTCGCTATATAACCTTACCGCATTGCCCAGTTTAGCGATAGCGTTTTGTGGTGCTAATTTGATCCTGTTGGGCTAACCAGTCTAGTTTTTCAGCAAACTTGCTTTCTTGACCCCGTTTCGTAGGGTAGTAATAACGTGTTGTTTGCATAGGTTCAGGAAAATAGTTTTCCCCTGCCGCATAAGCGTTAGGTTCATCATGCGCATAACGATACTCCTTCCCAGCTCCCATTTCTTTTAATAGTTTAGTTGGTGCATTTCGAAGATGTTCTGGCACATCGTAATCCGGTTGCATTTGTGCATCTTTAATCGCAGCTTTATAGGCGGTATAAACCGCGTTACTTTTTGGTGCACAAGCTAAATAAACAATGGCTTGGGCAATTGCACGCTCACCTTCGGCAGGCCCCACTCGAGTAAAGCAATCCCAAGCTGAAATGGCTACTTGCATCGCACGAGGATCCGCATTACCCACATCTTCTGATGCAATTGCAAGTAACCGACGAGCAACATACAAAGGGTCACCACCCGCAGTGATGATCCTTGCAAACCAATATAGTGCGGCATCCGGTGCTGATCCTCTGATAGACTTATGCAGCGCAGAAATTAAGTCGTAATAACGGTCGCCTTTGTTATCAAACCTTGCGGTTCGTTCACCACTGACTTCTTTTAATAAATCAGCGGTTAAAATACGCTGCCCTTGGCCATCCGCTTCGGCCATATCCGCCATCATTTCCAGCAGATTTAATGAACGCCTAGCATCCCCATTAACCAACTGAGCAACCATTTTGCGCGTGCTGTCAGGTAGAACAATATTTTGCCCACCAAGGCCACGAGATGAGTCTGCCAGCGCTTGCAGCAATACTTGTTCAATATCATTCTCTTCAAGAGATTTAAGCAAATACACCCTAGCACGTGATAACAACGCAGAGTTTAATTCAAATGATGGGTTTTCTGTTGTCGCACCAATAAATGTAATCGTGCCATCTTCTATGTGCGGTAAAAATGCATCTTGCTGGCTTTTATTAAAACGATGAACTTCATCCACAAATAAAATGGTTCTTCGCCCTGCACTACGATTTTGCCGAGCCTTTTCAATGGATTCTCGGATTTCCTTAATACCAGAGGTAACCGCTGAGATGCGTTCAATATCGGCTTGTGCATAATTGCCAATAATTTCAGCAAGGGTTGTTTTGCCTGTTCCTGGGGGCCCCCATAAAATCATGGAGTGCAGATGACCCGCTTTAATCGCACGCGGTAACGGTTTGCCCTCTGCCAATAAATGCTTTTGGCCAATATATTGTTCAAGGGTTTCAGGCCGCATTCTTGCTGCTAAAGGTTGAAATTCATTCTGCGAAAAATCAAGAGACAGGTTACCCACTATATCCTCTTTTTTACCTCTTAAAATACCCTATATATTAACCAGCAAATACTCATGTTGCTGGTTAATATTTTTTCTAATCAAGCTTATTTTGCGTTTGAGCGCTGGTCATCTAAAGTGACACCTTTTGGCACAGTAAACTTGAATTTACTTGCATCAACGCGACCATTTTTTTGCTCTTTTAATTGATAAGCACTGGTTTGGCCATCTTGTTCAACCGCTGAAAACTGCTCAATCGTCCCTTGGGGAGAAACTGTAATGGAAAAACGTTTTAAAGTTCCATTAGTTTGTTTTGGTTTTAAATCAAACGTATTTCCTTGTTGGATGATTGAGTACTGTTTCCAATCTTTCGGGTCGTTACGTGTAATTAGTAGAAATGGCGTATCCTGCGTAGCATCCGCTAAATTAGTTACGGTCACTTGTTCTACAAACGGATTATAAAACCACAAATTTTTTCCATCTGACACCAGTACACTTTCATCCGGTGATGTCATGTTCCAATTAAATAAATTTGGGCGCTCAAGCCATAAATCTCCAACACCTTCTTGAATCAAATCCCCTTCAGGACTTGTCACTTTTTGCGAGAAGCTAGCTTGGAAGCTATTGACCTTATTCAAACGTTCTTGAAGGTCTTCGCTTGCGTCTGCCAATACTTGGCCAATATGTAAACTCAGGGCTAACGCACCCAATAACATCATTTTTTTCATCGATGAAAGACCTTAAAATTATTACCTTAAGAGGCGTCCCGTCTTTATACACCCCTTAAATTAAACCAGCAATCAGCACACTAAATTATTAATGTCCCATTGACGGAGGAGCAAGAACTTCACGGTTACCATTGTGCCCTTGCTCACTGACAATGCCTTGGACCTCCATTTGCTCAACAATCCTTGCAGCACGGTTATAACCGATCCTGAATTGGCGTTGAACCCCAGAAATGGAAACTCGTTGTTTCTCAACAACAAACTCAACAGCTTGGTCAAACAGTGGATCGAGCTCTTCGCCACCACTATCATAACCACCGCCTTCGCTATCATCACTACAGGTTGTAATGCTATCAATATATTGTGGTTTACCGCGAGCTTTCCAATCATTCACAACGGCATGAACCTCTTGGTCACGGACAAAGGCGCCGTGCACCCGCACTGGAATTGAAGAGTTTGGCGGTAAATACAGCATATCCCCCATACCGAGTAAAGACTCCGCACCGCCTTGGTCAAGGATCGTGCGCGAGTCAATTTTACTGGATACCGTAAATGCAATCCGCGTTGGAATATTTGCTTTGATTAACCCTGTAATAATATCAACCGATGGTCGTTGGGTTGCCAATACCAAATGGATACCCGCTGCACGTGCCTTTTGCGCCAATCGTGCAATTAGCTCTTCCACTTTTTTACCTGCCGTCATCATTAAGTCAGCAAACTCATCAACCATGACAACAATGTAAGGTTCTTTTTTCAGCATTGGATGCTCTGTATCCATACTATCACCAGGTTTCCAATGCGGATCAGGAATTGGCCGGCCCATTTCTTCTGCCGCTTTGATGCGGTCGTTATAACCCGCTAGGTTACGTACCCCTAATGCAGACATGAGTTTATAACGACGTTCCATTTCATTCACGCACCAGCGCAAGGCATTTGCCGCATCTTTCATGTCAGTAACCACTTCTGTCAATAGATGCGGGATACCTTCATAAATGGATAATTCGAGCATTTTCGGGTCAATCATGATAAAGCGAACATCTTCTGGTTTCGCTTTATACAAAATGCTGAGGATCATTGCATTGACCCCTACAGATTTACCAGAGCCGGTTGTCCCCGCAACGAGTAAATGTGGCATTTTTGCTAAATCAGCAACGACAGGATCGCCTTCAATATCTTTCCCTAAGACAATAGTGAGAGGAGATGGATTTTTGCGGAAGTCATCGCAATCTAATACCTCACTCAAGTAAACAGTTTGCCGTTTCTCATTAGGGAGCTCTAGGCCTACATAAGGTTTGCCCGGTATCACTTCTACAACACGTACGGCTACGGTTGACAACGAACGAGCAAGGTCACGTGACAATGTAGATATCCTTGCTGCTTTTACTCCCGGCGCTAGATCAAGCTCAAACCGAGTAATGACAGGGCCTGGAGAGAACCCAACTACTTCGGCTTTAACACGATAATCATTGAGCCTCGCTTCAATCAACCTCGCTGTTTGTTCTAGTTTGAACATGTCCACTGGCTCTTCTTGCGCTGGCGGGCTTGCCAGCAAATCAAGAGATGGCATTGGCGTTGTTGGTTTCGGTAATGGTTGGTCATTACGCACTAAGAACGGGTGGAATAAGCTATCTTGCTGTGGCTGCTGTGGCTGCTGTGGCTGCTGTGGCTGCTGTGGCTGCTGTGGCTGCTGTGGCTGCTGTGGCTGCTGTGGCTGCTGTGGCTGCTGTGGCTGCGCAAAAGTTTGTGTTACTGCTGGTGAGTTGCCAAGCCCTTCAGCAATATTATCAATATTATTTTGCGGAGCCGTAGGTGGAACAGAAGACGTACTAAATGACGGCATAAATAATGGGTCAGCAGGCTCGTTGTCAACCAAATCATCAACAGGGGTAAAACTATCCAGTACAGAGAACTCTTTTCTTAAATCAATTCTAGGCTCAAAGTCCTCTTGTACTTGCGAAGAATACTCTTGCGTGAACTGAGGCTGATAGCCATTATCAACGACTGGCGCAACTTCCTCAGGCTCTGGAATTGTATGCGTATTATTGGACTGTTGTGAAGCCGACGCCCAACGGTGTTCAATTTCTGGCTGTGTAAATGAGCTGATTTTATTTTCTGTCATTGGCTCATTTTGTAATGGTTCTTCATCTGAATGTACGCTATTTAATGGCGCTTCATAATCCGTTTCATCAACTTCACCATAACGTTCACGTTGCTGCTCTAAAAACTGTGCTCGTAGTAATTCACCTTGTTGTGCTTCATCATCAGTTTCAAGTTGCTCAGACTCACTCGCAGACCACTGCTGATATATCTGCTCACGTTTAGAGGCTTCTTCTTCACGCCGCTGTAGTTCTGCATCACGTAACGATGGAATGCGAATACCATATAACTCACGACGAGTCGGTAAGCGAACAGGGTTTGGCCGCGGAAGCTCTGGTTCCATATTTTGTTTAACCTGAGCATGACGTTCCAGCGCAGCCACTGAAATACCCGCAGCTGCTAATGCCGCAGGGTTAGAGACCCTTTCAGTGACTGATGAAGGAATAACACTTTGCGTTATATTGGTAGTGTCAAATGGTGGAACTGAGTGAGTTTGTGATTCAAAAGCCGCTTGCTGAACAGGCGTTTCTTGTTTATCCGAATACTCTTGGTAAGCGGTATTACCTTGTTTTTGTGGTTCTGATTGTTGATTATGCTGAACACTAAACAGCTGTTCTTCTGGTGCAACATATGGCGACGCTTGAGCTAACGGCTCATTAACGGTATCTGAAGTTGTATCAAAACCAGTACCAAGCTTAGGCTGGTAATCTTCAGGTACTTCAAAATGATATGTGCTCGGCTCATCCACTGCAGAGAAGGCCGTTACTGGAACTTGCTCAGACACGCTTTGATTCACCAATGGGATTGCGTTTTCTGTCGCTGTCATCGCTTCATTCGTCGTTTTTTCCGTTGTTGGAGCGATTTCAGTGACTAATTCAGCCACTGTGGGAGCAGAAAATAAAATATCATCCGCATCAATATTTTCTAGATCGTCATTGGCCCTGTGCTCAGCTTCTTGCGCACGCTGTAAAGCCCCTTCAGTCTCTTCAACGTCATAATCATAGTTATCTAAATCATCTCCCCTTGCTCGATTTGTCAGCAACGTAATTGGGAGAAGCACAGCCGCACCAATTTTTTCTGCGATTGTAAGCCATGACCACCCAGTAAACAGGGTAAAGCTTATTGCCCATAAAAATAGCAATGCTAACGTAGCGCCTAATGAATTGAACCACGGCATAATGGCACTGCTAAATACACTGCCAATCACTCCACCAGAGGCGAAGTTAGGTAAGTCGTCAAAATTGAGAGCCGCGAGTCCACAAGAGGATAAAATAAGTGCTAAACCACCGATTAATCTTAATGATAAAGAGAAAAAGTCAATATATCGGCGCTGACTTTCGTATTGAAAAATCGCCCAGCACCCTAGAAGTAATAAGGGGGGAATAGCAAATGCAAGAATACCAAAAGCCGAGAAAAGGATGTCAGCGCTCCATGAACCAACACTTCCCCCTAAATTCTTCACTGGGGCATTCCAAGTTGTCTGTGACCAGCTTGGATCTGAAGGGCTGAAGCTCAATAAAGCCACCATTAAGAAGAGTGCGCTCAAGCATATTGCGAGCAAAATAACCTCTAATAGCCGCCTTCCGCTACTTAGTTTTTTAAATTTGATGTGTTTATCTTCTGTATATTCTTGGCTCATTATTGTTTCTTTGCTAACTGATGTTCTTGACTAACCTAGGTTTATTCTACCATTAAACGACTGACTCTGCCTGCTTTACAACATCTAAGGTAAATCAGGGCATTATGAAAACGCTAAGGTGCAGTATTCCATCTAATGTATGACGATTCAATTTCTATTTCTCATCAAAAGTCCTAAATATTTATAGCTTTAGAATCAATAAATTGAAAATAAAATTTATCAATTGCTAAGTAATTTTTGCAAGATAACACAGAAAGACTGGGATTGCGGTCAGACAATGCCTTTTAAAGACGAGACATTACGTTTTTATCTAGCAGCAAATGAGGTGAGAAAAACGGAACAACGCTGAGTAAACTCAGCGTTGAAACTGCAGTGCGGCAACAAAGCTGAAATGCTGTGCTGAAGCGAGGTTAAAAAGCTCTGATTAGCGAGTTTTGATCACTAAGCGATTGCTTTGTTTAACTTCTTCCATAACTACATAGGTGCGAGTGTCGTTTACACCTGGTAAACGTAACAGAGTTTCACCTAACAGTTTACGATATGCGGACATATCTGGCACACGCGTTTTCAACAGGTAGTCAAAGTCACCAGAAACCAAGTGACATTCCTGAATTTCTTCCAATTTTTGAACTGCAGTATTGAATTGCTCAAACACATCAGCTGCACCGCGGTTGAGTGTAATTTCAACAAACACGAGTAAAGATGCATCTAAGTAATGTGGGTTTAATAACGCCGTATAGCCAGAGATAAATCCTTGTCTCTCAAGACGACGCACACGCTCTAAACAAGGTGTTGGGGATAAACCAACTCGTTTAGATAATTCTACGTTAGAAATTCGCCCGTCTTTTTGTAGCTCGTTTAATATATTCCTGTCGATACGGTCAAGGTCTTTGCCTGGACGCTTTTTATTGTCAATCATCTCTTTATCTCTCTTTCTCTAATTGTTATTTTCTACATCTAAAAATAAGCACCTTAGCCACCACCTTTTTTATTTAGGAATTCGTGTTCAGGAGCAAATTTTGTTCGTAATGCTGAAGTTAGTGTGAATGTAATTATCACCCACAATTTTTACTTGTATTTTAAATTTGTAAGTAGTGTAAAGTTAATTTTCCAGTGAGAACAAAAATGCGCCATTTCCATTGATCCGCTAGATAATTAACTCTTACACTGATGTTTTCGCAAATGCGCAGCCGATTGTCAAAGCAAATGAATAAAAATCAGTACAAGATTTCGCTTTTTTTTCCAGTAAAACGTTTCGCAGCCTTAATTCAAGATAATTCCTAAAAATTGTGATGCGTGACACAAGCAACTTTTTGTCACACTTTTTTACATTTTGTCGGTTTTACCTATTAATGAAATAAGCCAAATGAAACTAAGTCGCACTTAAACCACTTTTGTTAGCCTCTTATTTCTCCTACAATCTGATAAATGCTTTTTAGATTAAAGAGGAATTCATGAGCACAACAACACATCGCAAGTTAATCATTCTTGGTTCTGGCCCAGCTGGCTATACTGCGGCTGTCTATGCTGCACGTGCAAACTTAAACCCAGCATTGATTACTGGGGTGGAAAAAGGCGGTCAATTGACCACCACAACTGAAGTTGAAAACTGGCCTGGTGACCCAGAAGGATTAACCGGTCCAGGGCTTATGGAACGCATGCATGAGCACGCGTCAAAATTTGATACTGAAATCATTTCTGACCATATCCAAAAAGTGGACTTAAAACAACGTCCTTTCCGTTTAATTGGCGATGAAAATGAATATACCTGTGATGCTTTAATTATTGCGACAGGCGCTTCCGCACGTTATATCGGTCTGCCTTCAGAAGAAGCGTTCAAAGGCCGTGGCATTTCAGCTTGTGCAACCTGTGATGGTTTCTTCTATCGTAATCAAAAAGTGGCTGTCGTTGGTGGTGGAAACACCGCGGTAGAAGAAGCGCTGTACCTTTCTAATATTGCATCAGAAGTCCATTTAATTCATCGCCGTGATAGCTTCCGTGCAGAAAAAATCCTTATTAACCGTTTAATGGATAAAGTTGAAAACGGTAATATTATCCTGCATACCGACCGTACATTAAATGAAGTCTTAGGTGATGACATGGGGGTTACAGGTGTGCGCTTAGAGTGTACTAAAACACACGCAACAGAAGATATCCCTGTTATGGGCGCATTTATTGCCATCGGCCACAGTCCAAATACGGGCATTTTTGAAGGTCAACTCGATTTAGACAACGGTTATATTAAAGTGCAATCAGGCACCCAAGGTAATGCGACCCAAACCTCTGTTGAAGGTGTGTTCGCTGCCGGTGATGTCATGGACCACATCTACCGTCAAGCCATTACCTCTGCGGGCACAGGCTGTATGGCCGCCTTAGATGCAGAGCGTTATCTTGATGGCTTAGCATCTAAATAATCAATAAATTATTGTGATTTAAATAGGCTTCAATGTTTATTCAATTGAAGCCTTTTTTGTTACTGATATTACCCATCTTAACTATTGGTTTTACATATATTTTTAAGAGCAAGTTTATATTGTACTTCTCGAATACTCCCTATACTGTTTTTACATAACATTTACGAATATAGGTGTAGGTATGGGGCAACAATTAGAACGTGATGCCATTCGCGGTTATTCTTATTTTATTATTGTCATACTTGCCGTGATGCAAGGCATCGTCATCACTGCCACCACTGATTACGCCATCCGTATAGAAAGCCAATTAAGCACGACCACTCTATATCTGCCTATTTTGCTTGCTATTTTTGTTCCTTCAGCAATAAGTTACCTAATTACCAATGCAAAATCCGGTATTTTTTATCTCAACATCGTCGTTATTATTGGGTTAATTTTCTGGCTCAATTACTGGCATGCCCAAGACTTTAAAAATCCTGCAGATACAGACCCATTCTTCGCCTTTATCACCCTAACCGTCCTGTTCTTTTTTATGCTTCCTTGGATGCAACTGTGGCAAGTAACAAGAACATGGAAAATCGATTACGGTTGCTTAATGGGGCTATATATTAAAAATACCTTTTTAGGTGTTCTAGCTGCTGCTATCGGTGGGTTGCTAACTCTAATCATAAAAATAGCCAGTTTCCTATTTGATATTGTTAACCTTAATTTTTTGAGTGAAGCTCTTGATAACGACGTTATCTACTGGGTGAGCTTTGCACTTGGCTTCAACGTGAGTTTAGTTTTTTTACGGGCAACACTAAATGTACAGCTCAGTAATTTTGCTAGCTTTATTGCTCGTTTTTTCTTACCCCTCTTAAATATTGTTGCCGTTATTTTCTTAGGTGGTTTTGTTGTTTCCTACTTTTCAGGTTTAAGCTCCACGAATTTAGGCTCCGCGGTGATGCTATGGTTTTTAATTTTAAACCTCATTTTCATCAATTTTGTGTATGGCGATGGCACTAGCCAATATCAATACCGTACAGGTCTAAATGGTTTTGTCTTAGTTAGCATTATTCTACTCAATGCATTTTCAGTGCTTTCCCTCTATGGCATTCTGGTACGAGTAAACCAGTATAGTTGGAGCGTTGAACGCCTGTATGCATTTACTATTGCCTTATTTCTATTTGTATTGGTTTTTGCTTACAGTATTGCCATTATTTATAAAAGATCAGCTTGGATGTCCTATTTAGGGTTTATCAATAAAGCGGGGGTCTTGTCTCTAATTGCCATTATATTGGTCACTAACAGCCCTATTGCTGATTTTAAACGTATCACACTAAACAGTATTCTTGCTGGCGTTGAAAATGGCAAAATTAAAGTCAATAGCTCGCTAGCTTATGACTTAAAACAATTAGGTGAAAAAGGGCAACAGGCTTTTGAGCAACTCAATAACAACCCTGAATATCAAAAACTATTCCAAACTAGCCCTTATGAAGAAGAACAGCGCAAACCACTGAAATCAGTATTAATTCAGGCTCAAAATAGCCCCACAATACCAGACAGCTGGTTCGATCTCGGAGAAAATGTTAGCAGTGCGTGGTATTGCACTTCACAATATGACCCATACCCATGTGTGGGCTTTATGGCCGATGTAAACCAAAACAACCAAAATGATGTAGTTATGTGCTATTCCTACCCAAGTAGTTCGAGTATTGATTGCAATATATGGCAACAAACGGAACAGACCTGGGAGTTAATGGATACGCAAACTCGCACATTTAATAGCATGCAAGAAAAAGATCAGGCTTGGGATAATTTATTAAAAGGAAACTTTAAACTAAAACCCAAAGAATGGTTAATGATAGACCCCACTTCTTAATACTAATTAAAAATGCAGGTGGCTTAACATTTCTTTGTTAAGTCACCTTTTCATTACGTAAAAATACAGTAACATCTCAAGATTATTACATTCCAAACCTTACTGAAATATTAAATTTACCTTTACAAAACAATTTAATAACAAAACACAACTCACCGTAAATAACCCACTTTTATTATGTAACATATCGTGGTGAAACTGTTATGATGTACCCTAGTACCCGAATTTATGGGTAAGATCAAAAACGCAGATTTCCTTATAACCACCAATTGCGTTACCAGATCAAAAAATTATCGTTCTCATGCGGTATAAAATAGTCCAACTGCAATATAGCGCATGGTAAAAGCAACGTTAGGTTGGTATTTCCTAACTATACTCAATGACATTAAAACTACACCTGCTAACTAAATCATTATGGATAAATCAAGACAGACTGAATTGGTACGTTGGTTAAAACAACACAGTGCCCCTGCCAAGCGCTGGTTGCGGATCTCTATGTTACTAGGTATTTTGAGCGGATTACTGATTATTGCTCAAGCCTGGTTCTTAGCTGTTATCTTACAAGCATTGATTATGGATAACGTTCCTCGAGAACAGCTATTAACTCCCTTTATTCTTCTGATTTGCGTTTTCGTCTTACGTGCAATTGTCACCTATATACGAGAACGTGTTGGCTTTCGTTGTGGCCAAGTGGTGCGCCAAGAAATACGCACCATGGTACTCGATAAACTCCAAGAACTCGGCCCTGTTTGGGTTAAAGGTAAGCCAGCGGGTAGCTGGGCTACGATTATTCTTGAACAAATTGAAGACATGCAAGACTACTATTCACGCTATCTTCCACAAATGTATTTAGCGGGGATCATCCCCATTATGATCCTGATTGCTATTTTCCCATTTAACTGGGCTGCTGCACTTATTTTATTCGTCACTGCCCCGCTAATTCCTATTTTTATGGCATTAGTCGGGTTAGGCGCTGCGGATGCTAACCGCCGTAATTTTATTGCATTAGGCCGTTTAAGCGGTAGTTTTCTCGATAGATTACGAGGCCTTGATACCTTGCGGTTATTTTTTCGTGAAAAAGCAGAAATTAAGCAAATTCGCGAATCAACAGAGGATTTTCGTTCTAGAACGATGGAAGTACTAAGAATGGCATTTCTATCTTCTGGTGTACTTGAGTTTTTTGCATCGATTTCTATTGCTGTTGTTGCCGTCTATTTTGGTTTTTCTTACCTAGGTGAAATGAACTTTGGTAGCTACGGTCTACCTGTCACACTATTTGCCGGTTTTCTTGCCCTGATACTGTCTCCAGAGTTTTTCCAACCACTACGAGATCTTGGCACATACTACCACGCCAAAGCACAAGCTGTTGGTGCCGCTGAAACACTCGAAACATTGTTAAACAGTGATGGAGAACAAAACACTCAACAAGGAACCCAAACACTGAGCGATGATGCTATCTATATTCAGGCTAAACAATTAGAAATTTTATCCCATGATGGCGTGCGCCTTGC
The DNA here is from genome assembly GCF_028479245.1 of Providencia sp. PROV223. Taxonomy (NCBI): domain Bacteria; kingdom Pseudomonadati; phylum Pseudomonadota; class Gammaproteobacteria; order Enterobacterales; family Morganellaceae; genus Providencia; species Providencia sp. PROV223. Next base: position 254,785 of record NZ_JAMPNG010000004.1, on the reverse strand, counting down.
TGGGCCATTAGATTTCAATATTGAACCACAACAGCGTATTGCGATTGTTGGTCAAAGTGGCGCAGGGAAAAGCTCATTACTCAATTTATTGTTAGGCTTTTTACCTTATCGTGGCTCCATCACCGTCAATGGTGTTGAACTTCGTGAATTATGCCCTGATAAATGGCGTGAATTACTTGGTTGGGTTGGGCAAAACCCTCACCTTCCAGAGCAAACACTGGTTGAAAACATCTGTTTAGGCAAGCCAAATGCTACAGAGGCAGAAATTCAACAGGCTATTGATAATGCATATGTTTCCGAGTTCTTAGCCCATTTGCCTGACGGTCTAAATACCAAATTAGGTGACTATGCCGCCCGCCTTTCGGTCGGACAAGCTCAACGTGTTGCCGTTGCACGAACCCTGTTGAAACCTTCTCGTATGCTACTTCTAGATGAGCCCGCTGCGAGCTTAGACTCCCACAGTGAGCAACGTGTCATGCAAACACTTAACCAGCTATCAAGTCAGCAAACAACCCTTTTAGTCACCCATTTGCTGGAAGAAACCCTTGATTATGACCAAATTTGGGTAATGGCTAATGGTCAAATCATTCAGCAAGGTAATTACACACAACTAAGTCAATCAGAAGGCGCTTTTGCCCAGTTACTTGCCCATCGCAGTGAGGAGCTTTGATAATGAAAATTTTATTACCTTTCTTAGCCCTTTACCGCCGCCATTGGTTTTTAATTACATTAGGTATCATCTTAGCGATTGTGACCTTACTGGCGAGTATTGGTTTACTTACCCTTTCCGGTTGGTTTTTAGCCGGAACCGCAATTGCTGGTTTTCCGGGTCTTTACTATTTTAATTACATGTTACCCGCAGCAGGTGTCCGTGGCGCCGCTATTTTTCGTACCGCTGGTCGCTATGGAGAACGTCTAGTTAGTCATGATGCCACCTTTAAGGTGCTTGCTCATTTGCGAGTTTTTGCTTTTAGTAAAGTATTACCCCTTTCACCGGGTGGTATCAGTCGTTTCCGTCAAGGGGAGTTACTCAATCGCCTCGTCGCTGACGTAGAAACTCTAGATCACCTCTATTTACGTGTTTTATCGCCGATCATTACTGCATTTTTTGTTACCTTTGTCCTTATTTTTGGTTTAAGTTACCTCGACCCTCGTCTTGCGTGGACACTGGGTGGCATCATGCTGTTTTTACTGTTTACCATGCCATTTATATTTTATCGTGCTGGCAAACCCATCGGCCGTGAACTAACCGAATTACGTGGAAGTTATCGCACTATTTTAACCTCTGCACTGCAAGGGCAAGCTGAGCTAACATTGTTTGGCGCCACTGACCGTTTTCGTCAAAACTTGCTTAATATTGAAAACAAATGGCAAATACGCCAACAACAGCAAGCGGCACTTACTGGGCTATCTCAAGCCATTATTTTATTTGCCTCTGGTGTGACTGCGACACTACTTCTTTGGATGGCTGCCGACCATGTGGGCGGGGATACTAAACCGGGGGCTCTCATTGCTTTGTTTGTTTTCTGTGCGCTGGCTGCTTTCGAAGCACTAGGACCAGTTGCGGTAGCTTTTCAACATATGGGGCAGGTGATTGCGTCTGCTACTCGCGTTTCCCAATTAATGACCGCGAAACCGGAGGTAACTTTCCCAAGTGAAAGCCCTTCAATCGCAACATTGGAAAGCCTGACTGTCGACAATATTTCATTTACCTATCCAGAGCAGCCATTTGCCGTTCTTCACAATGTATCTTTAACGTTAAATAAAGGCCAACACCTTGCTTTATTAGGTAAAACTGGCTGCGGTAAATCAACACTCCTTCAATTATTAACTCGCGCTTGGGATGTTGATAGCGGAACCATCTACTTAAATGGCACGCCTATTAACGAATTTAGCGAAAAATCGTTACGCAATATGATGTCTGTTGTGCCACAACGGGTTCATGTCTTTAGTGATACATTACGCAATAATCTATTACTCGCCAATGAACAAGCGACTGATATCGAATTAAATGAAGTATTGCAACAAGTTGGCTTGGGCAATTTATTAGAAAACGAATTAAAGCTTAATGCATGGATGGGAGAAGGCGGTCGACAGCTTTCAGGTGGGGAACAGCGCCGCTTAGGCATTGCCCGTGCTTTGTTACATAATACCCCATTAATTCTAATGGATGAGCCAACGGAAGGGCTTGATGCGCATACAGAACAACAGATTTTAGCACTACTCAAAGAAAAATGTGCTGATAAAACATTAATTGTCATTACTCACCGCATGCAGGGCTTAGAGGAAATGGATAACATTTGTGTGATGGATAATGGTAAAATCATCGAACAAGGTACTCATCAAGCGCTGTTAGGCATGCAAGGCCAGTATTATCAGTTCCGCCAGCGCCACTGGGCACAGCAACCGCTCTGAGGCGTATATGTATCAATTAGATGACGACTCCTATTTATTCCCTCCCGTGTCTGAAGCCATGCGGGAGCCCAATGGTTTATTAGCGATTGGCGGAGATCTTTCATCAAAAAGGCTGCAAGCCGCTTATTATGATGGTATCTTTCCTTGGTTTAATCCTGGAGAGATGCCTTTATGGTGGTCTCCGGACCCTAGAGCAGTACTCATGGTTGGTGAGCTTCATATTAGCCGGTCAATGAAAAAAGTATTAAAAAAGCAGACTTATCGCATTACCGTTAACCATGCATTCAAGCAAGTTATTGAAGCTTGTTCTGTACGCCAAGAAGGCACATGGATTTTACCCGAAGTTCAAGCTGGGTATTTGGCATTACACCAAGCAGGAATGGCTCATTCCATTGAAGCTTGGTATGGCGATAAACTCGTTGGAGGCCTGTATGGTGTGAACATGGGGCACCTATTTTGTGGGGAATCTATGTTCAGTAGAATGAATGATGCATCCAAATTTGCTTTTATTACGTTCTATTTTCATTTTTTGCGCTATAATGGGCAACTTTTTGATTGTCAGGTACTTAACCACCATACCGCCTCAATGGGCGCAAAAGAGATATCCCGTAGGGATTTTTTACATATTCTTTATCGGTGGCGTGACAAAGCGATTGACCCCGCCTGCTGGATACCGCAATCGATTGAAATACCGCCAATTTTCGATTAATGAATTTTGGTTTTACATTAATTTTATTCCTTCACTTAAAAATAAAGATCGCGTTAAAATGCGACACTTCTTTACTTAGTGCGGGTTTTTGGGCATTATCTTGCCCGTTAAAAATCACGGTTATTAAACTTAGAGGATTAGATGGCCAAAGAAGACAATATTGAAATGCAGGGCACAGTTTTAGATACCCTGCCAAACACAATGTTCCGTGTTGAACTGGAAAACGGTCACGTGGTGACTGCTCATATTTCTGGAAAAATGCGTAAAAACTATATCCGCATCCTGACAGGCGACAAGGTAACTGTAGAGTTAACACCTTATGACCTGAGCAAAGGCCGAATCATTTTCCGTAGCCGTTGATATTCGCTTCAGGCAAGGCCTGACAACCACAGGTGCATTGATACACCTGTGGTCTATTCGTCAGAATACCGCATCCTCCGGAGAGGCCTTGTGCACGCTACTGAAGCTGTATGTCAGTGTGTTACTTTTTTCATCAAGCCCGATACTTACAGAGCCACCATTCGTTAGTGAACCAAATAGCAACTCGTTTGCTAATGGTTTTTTCAGGTTATCCTGAATGGTGCGAGCCATAGGTCGGGCACCCATCGCTTTATCATAACCTTTTTCACATAACCAACGGCGAGCCGCCGCGCTAACTTCAATTGATACGCCTTTCTCATCAAGTTGAACTTGTAATTCCACAATGAACTTATCAACAACTTGCGTAATAATTTCCGGAGTTAATGAGTTAAACCAAATGATACCATCAAGGCGGTTGCGAAACTCTGGTGAGAATGCCTTTTTGATTTCTGACATCGCATCAGTACTATTATCTTGCTCAGCAAAACCAATAGAACGACGCTGAGTTTCTTGTACCCCTGCGTTGGTTGTCATTACCACAACAACATTTCGAAAATCTGCTTTACGGCCGTTGTTATCCGTTAAAGTACCGTGGTCCATTACCTGTAAGAGGATATTAAACACATCAGGATGGGCTTTTTCGATTTCATCTAACAGCACCACTGAGTGAGGATGTTTAATAACTGCATCAGTCAGTAAACCGCCTTGATCAAAGCCGACATAGCCAGGAGGAGCCCCAATTAAACGACTAACAGTATGACGCTCCATATACTCGGACATATCAAAACGTAATAATTTAATATCCAGCGCTTTGGCTAACTGAACAGTGACCTCCGTTTTACCCACCCCCGTCGGACCTGCAAACAAGAAAGAACCCACCGGTTTATTTTCTAACCCTAAACCTGCCCGATTCATTTTAATTGCCTCAGACAACGAATCTATCGCTTTGTCTTGCCCAAACACTAACATTTTCAAACGAGAGTCGAGTGTCTTGAGTTTGTCTTTATCACTTGAAGAAACGGTTTTTTCAGGAATGCGGGCGATACGCGCCACAACAGTTTCAATTTCGGGTACACCAATGGTTTTTTTACGCTTACTTGGTGCAACCAATCGCGTTCGGGCACCAGCTTCATCGATCACATCAATGGCTTTATCAGGCAAATGTCTATCAGTGATATATTTAATAGATAAATCCACCGCGGCTTGAATTGCCTTTGCGGTATACCGAACATCATGATGCGCTTCATATTTAGGCTTTAACCCATTGATGATGCGAATTGTTTCTTCTGGAGTTGGTTCCACAATATCAATTTTCTGGAAACGACGCGCCAATGCTCTGTCTTTCTCAAAAATACTGCCAAATTCTTGATATGTTGTAGAACCAATAACACGAATTCGGCCACTGGATAGCAACGGTTTAATTAAATTTGCCGCGTCAACTTGCCCACCAGAGGCCGCCCCTGCACCGATGATAGTGTGTATTTCATCGATAAATAAAATACTCTTCGGATCTTTTTCCAGCATTTTTAATAATGCTTTGAAGCGTTTCTCAAAGTCACCACGGTATTTAGTTCCCGCCAGTAATGAGCCAATATCTAATGAATAAATTGTGCAGCCTTTCATTACGTCAGGAACATCATCTTGCTCAATACGCCATGCTAGCCCTTCCGCAATCGCGGTTTTACCGACACCTGACTCGCCAACTAATAGTGGGTTATTTTTACGACGGCGACACAGTACTTGAATGGTACGCTCTAATTCAGCCTGACGTCCAACTAGAGGGTCGATATTCCCTTTCTTGGCCTGCTGGTTCAAGTTGGTCGTAAAGTTGTCCATATGGTCTTCTGGGACCGGCTGCTCTTCATTTTGCATGCTATTAGAGGGGATATCTTGTTCTGATGGCGACTCTTCGCCTTTTATCGTGCCATGGGATATATAATTAACCACATCTAAACGGCTAACATCATGTTTACGTAATAAGTACGCAGCTTGGGATTCTTGCTCACTAAAAATTGCGACTAATACATTTGCGCCGCTAACTTCGTTACGCCCAGATGATTGCACATGAAAAACGGCGCGCTGTAATACACGCTGAAAACTCAACGTAGGCTGGGTGTCTCTGCTATCATTTTCGGGTAACAAAGGTGTCGTTTGCGCGATGAAGTGTTCAAGTTCTTGACGTAATGCAACAAGATCAACCTTACAAGCATCTAAAGCTTCGCGAGCAGAGATATTACTCAGTAGCGCTAGCAATAGGTGCTCTACAGTCATAAACTCATGGCGGCTGTCTTTCGCTTTCGTAAAAGCTACGTTTAAACTAAGCTCCAGTTCTTGATTGAGCATAAGCACCTCCCAAAATTGATATTAAGCCAAATTAGACTTTCTCTATAGTGCAAAGCAAAGGGTACTCATGTTCACGAGCAAAAGTATTGACTTGTGACGCTTTTGTTTCAGCAACCTCTGCAGTAAAAATTCCACAAACTCCCTTTCCTTGAATATGGACATCTAACATTATCTGTGTAGCGCGTTCTTCATCAAAAGAAAAGTATTTTTGTAACACTTCGACAACAAAATCCATCGGAGTGTAATCGTCATTATTTAATAGCACCTTATACATCGAAGGTGGCTGTAAGGTTTGTTCTATTTCATCTTTAAAAATGACATCAGTTTTAAATGTGCCCAGAAAATCACTCATTACTTTCTTGCTCAGTGTTTAACTTCAATTTAAGCATAGTCTTTATTATCAACGATTTCTATCAATCATATTGATAACACCACAAAACTATACCATTTCGTAACCATGCTGTTTTTGTTTATATTGCTTCAAGTCACAGTGTACCATGGGAATCACCTTTGCTTCCATGGTTAGCAATCTGTGAGCCACATCAAATATTATAGAAAATGAGCGCTATTGATTAGCGAATTCTTAACACTTTCCACTAATTCCTGTACCTCGCCTCTTGACCTTAGAAGGCAATTTATTACAGTATATTTTACGAACAAATAACATCGTATTTATACTTATTTTGTGTGTTTTTTATACATTACTTTAAACGCAAATATTGGTAAATCTGAAGGATGAAATATGGAGACGGGTATCGTTAAGTGGTTCAATAACGCAAAAGGCTTTGGTTTTATTTGCCCGGCTGATGGCGGAGAAGATATTTTTGCTCATTATTCCTGTATTCAAATGGACGGTTACAGGACACTAAAAGCTGGCCAGAAAGTTCAATTTAGTGTGACTATTGGCCCAAAAGGTAATCATGCAGACCTCATTGTTCCTATTAACACTGAGGATGTCCCAGACAACATTACCGAATTAAATCAATAGCTCAGCAATAGAGCACAGTTAATTATTTTAGTAATACTGACAACACTAATAATTAACTGTGACTATTTATCAATTAATCACTTCTTTACTGCACCATTGCCCGCGGTTTGCAGGTGCGACATATCACCATATAGTGACGTTAATAAATCATACTGTTCAACATCATAAAACGCACATTGCTTTCCTGTGAATGCTTTAGCCACTTCTATCATAAATTTCACTGTCGCTGCAATGTCAACCTCATGGCTAGCCCCTGTAGAACAACCAGGCACCACCGTTTCTGAGCAGATAGCGACGCCAACCACAGGCGCAGATGTAGATACTGCAGGTTGTAATATACTGTTGATATGATGCAGGCCATTACCATATGGCGTGATATCTTGAATTGACAACGGGAATGTCACCGCTTTTTGGCCACTGCTCCACTCCATCAAACGGATTAAATCCTCTGATACAGGTAAAATATAGCCATTTTTTACCGTTGGAGACAGCGCATACCCTTTATGATTGAGTAAACGATTTCCCTTTGTGGTATCTACAGACAAAATAGCATCCGCTTCAGGGATAGCTTCATGTTGATTCATCGTGGCATCTTCAAGGGGGGAGTCCATGAAATCAACAGGTGTATGCGGACGTGTTGGCGCATTGGGGCAAATATGTGTCGTGATCACGACATCGCCGAGTAGCCGATCGCCCTTTTCATGCATTTGTGCCAGTTTAAGCGCTGCTGCAAGTGCGGCAATCGCACCGTCTGCATCAGAGACAACACCAATTCGAGAAGGCCTAGCACCAATTCCGCCTAACCGCCCGATGATCCCCAGCGTTGGCGCATCTTTATGGTGTGATTTACCTTGTGTTCCTGGAATAAGAATACGAACAAAATCGCTTTGCCCTTTGTTATCCTTAACCGTTTTAGACATGACTTTAATGTGTGGGAAATCTTGGAACAATGCAACAATGTCTTCACCTTTAACACTAGCGCAATCGATTAGCTCATATAGGCAAAGAGTTTGTTTTAGACTCATTGTACTTCCTTTAATTTTTTTTATGGGAGTGAAGAGCTACTTTGAGGTTAACTCGCATAAAATAGCGAGTTAACCTCATTTCGCTCTAGATGGAGCCTCACGTAATTGAGGTTCCACTTTTCCTGATGAAGGCGTATTCACGCACTTAAAATACTAACAATATAAATATTTATAATTTACTGATTACTTCTACTACCTACTTCTTACTACTGATTGCTTTTATGACACGAAATAAGTTCATGACTTATTTATGCTTTTTTGCAACCAATACGGGTCACCCACCATACAACCAAGATAAGCGGCTTTATGGCAAAGACTCTTGGATAACAGCGCCATAACCTCATCATTCATTTGCGTCGCAGGCAAACTTAAACACAAGGCATATAACGTATTTTGCGCTGGGTCGAACACCGTGCTAGATATGGAAGCGACTCCAGCAACGGATTCATCCATCGAAAATTCCCAGCCGCGCTCAGCCACTAAATCCAAACGCTCAACTAATTTACCGCGCTCTTCTTTGGGTTCACGGTCAATAATTTTTGACCGCTCATTTAGCGGTAACCTTGCTAATAATGCACGCCCCGTTGACGTTCCCAGTATAGGTAAACGTGTCCCCGGTTGAGTAATCACTTGCAACATGCTATTGCCAAAGCGTGCATGAACGACACGAACCATATCATCGTCAAGTGCTGACACATAACTGGTAAAACCGCTATCTTTCGCAAGTTCATCAAGCGCTTCAAGCATCATATCGATTAACGGATTCATTCCCCTAGCTCGATGCGCTAATTCCATAATCAGCAAACCTGGCCGATATATCGGTGCATTGTTTTTCTTTTCTAGCAACCCAAGCTCTGCCATTTGCTTTAAAAGGCGGGAAGCCGAGCTTTTAGGCATACCTAATTCATTAACCAACGTTGTCACAGTCAGCTCATTTCCAGAACGCAGGAACAGTTGGTAAACGTCAACAACGCTAGATAAAATACTCATGACCCTAAACCTTGGGTTAATACACTGTAGCTTTGTGGCTTTCTATCTCTCAGATAAGGCACTTTTAAGCGGGTATGGGCTTGGTTTAAAAAATCAACCTCACCAATTAATAGCGCCTCACCCTCACAGCTGGCTTCACAAAGTACTTGGCCGCGAGGACCTAAAACCTTACTACCACCAAATAAATGCAAATCTTCTTCATGACCCCAACGGTTCACTGCAAGTAAGTGAGTTCCATTTTCTAATGCACGACAGGCACTGTTAATATCCCAGACATCTCGGTCTTGAACACACCAAGCTGAAGGAGCTAATAACAATTCGGCACCTTGTAATGTTAAAATTCGTGCGACTTCGGGAAAGCCCATGTCATAACAAATCATGATACCGATTTTACCAATCGGTGTTTCAAACACAGGGAAACTATCACCGCGTCCAAACCACTGTTTTTCTAGTCCAAAAGCATGAACTTTACGGAAAACACCACTGATACCCTCGCATCCAGGGTTCCAAACACCGACAGAGTTATATATATCGCCTAAATATTCACCGCGCTCAACAAAACCGCTCACAATAGTGATATTTAGACGAGTAGCAAGCTCGCTAAATAGCGTATAAGTTTCACTTCCGATAGAATCACTTAAATCCCACAACTTAGTGGTCAGTAAGTCGCCACGGTAACCTGTTGTCGCCAGTTCAGGAAAACAGATCAATTTTGCTCCTGAATCCGCGGCTTGTTGGCACAACTGTGCCATTCGTTGCAAGTTATTGGTTTTATTGCCTAGTTCTGAATCAAACTGAGCCAGAGCAACTTTAACTTTTGTACCTGACATTGTTTAATCCTTAATCTAAATGAGAGACTTTGCGAAAGTGTACCGTTTCAACACCTTTCGCTTTCGCCTGCCAGCGCATGCCTATCCAATAGGCTACTGCACCAGTAATCAAAGAGTTAAGCGCAGGGATACCATAGTCAGCGTGCAATGGACCTAATTCCGAAGTTCCCCATCCAACAGCTACGGCAATCACCCACACAACTAAGGTAACAGGGTTATATGCTTCACAGCTTGGTGGTAATATGCCTTGCTCTCGAGTGATATCTAATTCTTTGCGATCACGCTTCAATAAATAATAGTCAACAACCATAATCCCTGCGACAGGCGGGATGGCTATTCCTAAGTAAATTAAGAAACCAATAAAGTTATCTAAGATCCCTAACATTGAAGCAATTGTGCCGAAGATACCAATCACCCACGTTAAATAGCGGCGGTCAAAGCGCTTATTGAAGATGGCATTTAGCAGTGTTGAAAAACCTAAAGATGACGAATACAGATTGATGTCATTCATTTTTATTGTCGAGAAGATAACAATCGATGCACCTAATAGGCCAGTCAGTGCCATCATTAAATCAAATACTTGGCTTGTACGTAATGATAATGCCATTAGTACCGCTATCATATTGACCAGTAGCTCACCAAAAAATGTGCCGATGAGAGTCATCCAAAACACATCTTTAGGCCCTTTCATAAAGCGGCTGATATCGGGTGTTGTTACTGCTGCAATAATAAAACCACCAGCAACCATTGTGATGGCCGCAGGCATAGTCATTAATGGCCCGGCGGGTTCAGTGTCATTGATAAGTGTACCAATATCTTGACCTGATAATAAATTATATGTCGCCCAGCCTAACGCGAATAAAAATAGCGGCGTTGAGATATTGGCAGTAATAGATAAAAATCGATACCCATATACTGTTATAACCGTCACCGCAATACCTGTAATAAGTGACCAAGTCCCTGGTGTTAGCACATTAGTCGCTTTATACATTCCATCCGCAAAGAAACCATTTTGGACGCCAAACCAGCCCATTAAGGAGATAGCAATCGCGCCACCAATGAGAGCTGAGCCTAACTTACCAAAACCCGCCCACCGAGACAGTAGGCTGATCGACATTCCTTCACGGCACGCAGCCGCTCCAAGCCCCCAGCTGACAACCTGTAAAATTACAGAGCCAAGCATTGTTGCCCAAAACGCCTGCCAAAAAGTTAACCCATACCCAAGAGCTGCACCTAACATCACTTGTGAAACACAAGCTAGCGCACCAATTCGTAGAATTAACACTTCATAGAACGGTCTACGAGCACTTTGGGGTACTCGAGCCAAAGAATAATCTTCACCTGCTTTATTCGCCATATCGCACCTGCTGTGTGGTTGTCTTTGCTTAGTTTTTACTGGCTTTATTATAAGTTCCATTATATGGAACTAGGTTTCATTTATTCTACAAGGCAAATGATATCCATGATCGATACCAATTCGCAAGCAGAATTTATCTTTTCAGATAGTTTTTTATTATGAAATATTTTGAGAAACGAGGGAATATATAGATTGAAAAAAATATTATCAGGAAATGAAGGAGTTAAAAATAACGCATTTAATTAGCAGAATTTATTTGAGGAACTCGGTTCCAATAAATGAGACTATTCTTGAGCAGATATCTCTTTCACGTTAGCATTTAATGCCTTCTATATATCTTCTGCACCAAACCCTGTGATGCAGAAGATACACAGTAATTATTTAGGTTATAAATGATTAGGTTATAAATGATTAAGCTATAAACTATTCCCTCGCTAATGCGTCAATTGGGTTTAAGCGAGCCGCATTTCGCGCAGGTAAAAAGCCAAAAATAATACCAATGGCTGTTGAACAAACAAAGGCACTGATTAACGCCACAGGATCAAAAGAAAAAGTCCAGCCCGGTAGCGCCATTTGAGCCAATAAACTAATTCCATACGATAAGCCGATTCCCATCAGGCCGCCCATTAAACATACCAGTACGGCTTCGATGAGAAATTGCTGCATCACATCGCTGGTTCTAGCCCCTACCGCCATACGAATACCAATTTCTCGTGTCCTTTCTGTCACAGAAACCAGCATAATATTCATCACACCAATACCCCCGACTACTAATGAAATGACAGCCACTAGTGTGAGGAATAACTGCATAGTTTGGGTTGTTTTCTCAGCCGTTTTAATAAAGGTATCTAGGTTATAGGTAAAAATATCTTTCTTACCATGACGCAATGTCAATAAGCGGATTAGTTGCTGCTCCGCTGTTTTAGCATCATAGCCCTCTTTAACCCGCACAGTGATACTGTCGTAGTATGGCCGGTTAAGCACTTTACTATTTACCGTGGTGTCTGGTAACCAAATGGATAATGACTTATTCGAACCAAAAGCCGATTTTTTTTCTTCAAGTACACCGATGACCGTTGCTGGCATATTACCAATAAGTAAAGTTTCGCCAATAACATGCTCTTGCTTAGGAAAAAAGCGGCGCTTGGTGTTAGCATCAATGACCACCACTTGAGCTCGTCTGTCCGCCATATCTTGAGTAAACCCCATTCCTTCTGAAAACTTCCAAGCATAAACATTAAAATAATCACGCCCAACACCTGAAAGTTGAGCTGATGCATCTAAATTGCCTTTTCTTAACCGAGTTGAGCTGTTCAACTCCCCAGAGACAGCGTGGACATAAGGCTGCTTAGCAATCGCGTCAATATCCAAAGATTTTAATGATTGCCTATTTTCTGCATCGTCACTCCCGAAATCTTTCCCGGGATAGATAGAAATGGTATTGGTTCCGATCGATTTAATATCATTGAGTACCATGCCCTGCGCCGCATCGCCAATCACCATAATTGAAACCACAGAGGCAATACCAATAATAATCCCAAGCATCGTTAGCAGCGTGCGCATTTTATTGACAACCATGGCACGCCAAGCCATCAGTAATGCCTCACTAAATCGGCCATACATTTGATTTAATGTGAGTTTCCTTGCGGGGGCTTTTGGTAATGAATTTGCACGTATCGAGGCTTTACTCCCCGAATCTTTCAAAATTTCGCCATCTTTAATTTCTACGATACGTTCCGCTTGCTGAGCAATTTCGGGATCATGAGTAACAATAATCACTGTATGCCCTTGGGCACAAAGGCCTTTTAAAATACTCATGACCTCTTCCCCCGAATGGCTATCCAGCGCTCCTGTTGGCTCATCCGCAAGAATTATCTGCCCGCCATTCATTAGGGCGCGAGCAATACTCACGCGCTGTTGTTGCCCGCCAGACAACTGACTTGGACGATATTCAATTCGCTCTCCAAGCCCTAAACGCTGTAATAGTTGGGCGGCTCGTTCACGACGTTGGTTTTTACCCGCTCCTGCATATACCGCAGGTACCTCAACATTTTGCTCCGCACTTAAATGGCTTAATAAATGGTAGCGTTGAAAAATAAAACCGAAATGTTCTCGACGCAATTCTGCCAATTGGTCGTTATCTAATGTTGCAACACTTTGGCCATCAATACAGTAATTCCCTTCTGTTGGTTTATCTAAGCACCCAATAATATTCATGAGTGTGGATTTACCTGAACCAGAAGCACCTATAATCGCTACCATCTCACCTGCATTAATTTGCAGTGAGACATTTTTTAAGACCGTAACTTGGTTTTCACCTTCCCCATAGCGGCGAGAGATCCCTTGAAGATCAATTAACGCAGCCATAGTTAGTATTCCGCCTCGTTGTGCCCAATGACCACTTTGTCACCTTCATTTAGGCCTTTGGTAATTTCCACATACACATCGTTTCGACCACCAATTTCAACTTGTTTTTTCTCTACTTTATTGCCTTGCAGAATATCCACTTCATAGGTTTGTGGTGAAATTTCATTACCTAATGCAGATAGTGGTAGCAATAGCACATTCTTACGTGAATCTAATTCAATCGTGACCTGAGCGGTCATTTGTAATTTCAACAAATGTTGCGGGTTAGGCACCTCAAAACGCGCATAATAGAAAATGGCATCATTAATTTTTTCAGGAGTTGGCAAAATATCCTTTAATTGCCCAGCAAATTTTTTATCTGGAGCCCCTAGAACAGTGAAAGAAGCATCTTGACCGGGTTCCAAATAAATTACGTCGGCTTCAGAAACTTCGGCTTTCACTAGCATCGTGTCCAAATCCGCAAGCGTTAAAATTGTTGGTGCTTCTTGGGCAGCAATAACCGTCTGTCCCTGTAGTGTTTTAATAAAGGTGACAATACCATCCATTGGTGCCGTAATTTGCGTATATTTTAGATTTGTTTTTGCCGAATCTAGAGTGGCTTGGTTACGCTTAATTTGAGCTTGATAAGTGGCGACTTGCGCTTTTTTTACTTCCACATCGGTTTTAGCTTTATCAAGTTCTTGTTGAGAAACTGCTTGCTGTTTTGCTAGGCTTAAATGACGCTGATAAGTCACTTGGGCAAGACGCAGCTCGGCTTGAGCTAATGATAAATTGGCTTCGAGCTCACGTGTTGTTGCCTCAGACTCAATAACATCATTTTGAGCTTTTTTCGGGTCAATAACCGCTAATAAGTCACCTTTTTTAACATAATCACCCTCTTTGACATACAGCGTTTGCAGCTGCCCACTCACCTGAGCGCCCACATCGACTTTACGTACGGCATCAAGTTTCCCCGTTGCCAGTACTTGTTTATCTAAATTGCCTCGAGTGACATCTACGGTTTGAAAAACCTCGGCTTCCTCACGATTAAAAAGAAACCCAGCGGTGATTAGGGCAACAATAATGATTGCCAAATAAATCGGCCACTTTTTCTTAGGCTTTGCCTTCATGTTTACTTGCTTCCTATGAACAAAAAGAGGGCTTTGCCCTCTAAGATCGCTGACAACGTGTAAAAAGGAGGTTCCAATTAGTTGTCAGCTAAAAACTAATGATCAAATTATATATCACTTAAGTTATCAATTGATTCAACATGTGATAAACCTGAAAGAACCATTTCTTAATAATCAATCAACAACAAGTAATATTTCTCGATATCACGATTAATTTGCTTTCCCCCTTGCCAACCATGCCACGCGAGAAAACATACTTTTCAATTGCAGCGGAATGCTGTCTGGCCCTAATTCTGCGGCTCTATTTACAGTAGCTAGCGCTAAATCTGGTTTCGATGTACGAGAAATCGCCTTAATAATTACACGTCTGGTTGAAACCTTCGCATTATCTGGAATATCCGCAATTTCATGATAAAGGCTTCTAAACCCTTCACGATATAGGAAATGTTCCATATCTGGTGCGGGGAGCATCGTTAACCTATCTCTATCTGAAGAGTTAATTTTGTTGGCATAATGAGTCGCTGTTGCTGCATACTTGCGCCCCGCCTCATCACCATCGGTTAAAACATGCCATTCAATACCCATTTTATTGGCAAACTTCAGCAATGGTTTCAAACCACTTTGTGCAAATGCAATAACTTTTATTCCTTCAGTTTCAAAGTAATAGTTACACTGGCGCGAAAATTCATTCATCAACCAAATTTCCGTTTCCCCTTCCACTAATAACCAGCAGCGAGCAAACAGCGCTGATGGACGATTAAAGCGAATATGGAAAGAAATTTTACGTAATTCTTCAGCACTTAAATCATTTTCACTCAATCGATAAGCTGAAACTTTATTGGTATTGCGCACCAAACGACACAAATCTTCCAGAGGTGCTAATGAAAGCAACTCCCCTGAGTTCGTCGTGGTAATCCGCTGTAGAGAAAATAGGCTAAATAACCCCCATGCGATGGAGAGCATAATCGGGTGTAAGCGCGTTTCTGGATCTTCAACGATAATCAATGGCCTTGCATGTTTATCTAACTGAATATTACCTTTTGATTGTAATAACGAAGAAAACATTCCTAAGATAATTAATCGAATATTGCGTTGGTTTGGTTTTGCGATTAAACGGCTAATATTATCAAGTGCTTTCCACCCGCGCTTGCGCGGTTCTATATTGACAATTGAGTTATCCAGTTTTATAAGATGTGCGCTCTGCCCTGAAAAATAATGACTGAGCAGCTGTTGCATTGCATCAATACCATCACCAAGGTCCTCATCACTTAAACATTCAGGATTATTAACCAATGCATGAGTTAATTCTTTAATGCGGACGTTGAACAAATCACGTAAATCTTTTTGGCCTGTAACAATAGTTTCAGTGTTAAGTGTATGCAAAAAGCGGGCATCTCGCAGGCGAATAACCGGATACAACCTAATAATTTCTTTAATGTATTTACCTACATTATCCAAAGAAAGTTTATTACCACCTGAGTTCAAAAAGTTTTTATCTACAACAATCGTGTCATCATCTCTCAGCTCTGCACTAACACGATAGAAAATATGTTTAAGGCCATCTCCGTTATCGACCCAAACAGAGTTAAGATTATGAAAACGATATGATTGATGACGTCCTTTTCGGCGTTCACAAAATTTTAGAACAATCTGTAATGAGCGGTAACGCGATTCATCGTTCCCTGCTGGGTGATGAAAGTCATGAAGGCTGAATTGGTAATCTGTATGCTCAGGGGAAAGAAGAAGGTCAAGTGCGTCCAGTAAACTTGATTTTCCCCAAGAATTCTCACCGACTAAAACCGTACTATTATTCAGTTCTAAAGAAAGCCGGTTAATTCCTCTAAATCCGTATATTTCCACACGTTCCAGGTACATATTACTCTCCTTGGAAGATTTTTAATTCACCCTCAATATTATTAGTTTTCATTACATACCGGGTGATTCCGTCAATGAAACAGACTAAAAGACACTATTTAGAGCTTACCGATTAAGCGCCTTTATTACTATAAATATGTAAGCAAAATAAAAATACTTATAACAAAACAGCGAACTGTGTTGAGCATCTAATTACAGTGTTATAAAATAGTAAAACTTTCATTTTTAGTGTTTTTGACCTATTTTTCTTTCTTTAGCCAATAAAAAAATTTTATAACAATAAGTTCTTTTAGCACAGGGCGCTAAATCAGGTTTATGCTTCGATAACCTAAATAAAAAAGATAAGCATAACCCTTTGTTTACATTAACCTAGTCGATGGGATAACCTCTAAGGAAACGGCCATGTATTCAGGACTCTTAATTATTCTTCTACCGTTAACACTCGGTTATCTTATTCCAATTAAAAATAAACGTATTCTCCATCGAGTTCATCAATCCCTGAATTCAATGGTATATGTTATTTTATTTTTAATGGGAATTACCCTCGCACTGCTTGAAAACTTAAGCGTTCACTTATTTTCTATTTTAATTTATGCAGTTACCTTTTTTGGTTGCATATTTTCATTGAATGTAATCTCATTGTTATTGCTCGATAGATTTGATCCATGGAGAATTCCGCAACATAAACAAGAAAAGCCACCTTCACGAATCAAAATGGTTCTCGAATCCTTACAGTTATGCGGCGTGCTACTGCTCGGATTTGCCGTTGGCTTGACGCATTTTGACTTTCTACACTATGCCGATAGAGGTAGCCAAGTGGCGTTAATGCTATTGCTATTACTTGTCGGTATCCAGCTACGCAATAGTGGCATGAGCATCAAGCAAATTTTAATCAACCGCCGTGGTACCACCATCGCGTTTGTCATGGCAATCAGTGCGTTAGCTGGTGGCGCGTTAGCTGCATTTTTACTCGATCTTCCGGTGAAAATGGGGCTAGCGCTGGCTTCTGGCTTTGGTTGGTACTCATTAACAGGCATCGTACTTACCGATGCATATGGCCCAGTCATGGGAAGTGCGGCTTTTTTCAATGATTTAGCAAGGGAACTTGCTGCCATCATGCTCATTCCTATTATTATCAACCGTTACCGCTCAACGGCTCTTGGCATTTGCGGTTCAACATCAATGGATTTTACATTACCTGTTTTACAACGCAGCGGTGGAGTTTCAATTGTCCCTGCCGCCATAGTTCACGGCTTCGTACTTAGTCTAATTACGCCAATTCTTATGGCCTTCTTTACATAGGTAAAATTTCAGTCACAATAGCCGTTAATTTGCGTGAAACAGGAAATTAACATGACAGATAAACAACGTGTTTTAGTGTTGGGCGCTAGTGGCTATATTGGTCAGAATTTGATCCCTAAACTCATTGAGCAAGGATATGACGTAACAGCAGGTGCTCGCCGTGTTGATTGGATGCTATCTCAAGGCTGGCAAGATACCCAATGCATTTATGTGGATCTTCACGACCCCGAAACATTAAAAGGTGTCATGGAAGGCATCGATATTGTTTATTTCCTCGTTCATAGCATGGCTGACCAAGCCAATTTAGTCGAACGTGAGCGCACAGCCGCTCGCAATGTGCAACAAGCCCTTGAAGGCTCAAGCGTTAAACATGTTATCTATCTCAGCGCATTACAACACGGGCATACCTATTCACCACACCTAATAGCACGGCGTTTAACCGGTGATATTTTACGTGAAAGCCAAATCCCTGTTACTGAAATTCGTTCATCAATTATCGTTGGCTCTGGTTCTGCCGCATTCGAAATTATGCGCGATATGGTCTACAACTTAGCGATTTTAACGCCACCACGCTGGGTTCGCTCTAAGTCGTCACCTATCGCTCTGTCGAATATTTTGTATTATTTAACGCAACTGGCAAAAATACCAACAACCGAGAACCGAATTTTCGATGCGGGTGGCCCTGAGTTTATTAGCTACCAAGAACTATTTAAACGCTTTATTAAAGTGAGTGGTAAACGGCGTTTACTTATTCCCATTCCGATCCCCATCAGTATGATCTCTGTGCATTTCATCAGTTTGATCACCTCTGTGCCACCGTCAATTGCTAAGGAGCTAATCCAAGGCTTGCAGCACGACCTCCCGGCAGATGATAAAGCGTTACGAGAACTGATCCCACAAACCTTAATTTCTTTTGATGATGCTGTTAGAACCACTTTAGCTGAAGAAGCCGATGCCGTTGATAACGCAGATTGGGGTTATGACCCAGAAGTCAGAAAACGTTGGCGTCCTGGTTATGGCTATTACCCAAAACAAGCGGGAGCAACCCTTGGAACAACGGCCAGTTCAGAATCGCTCTGGTATACAGTGCAACAGATTGGCGGAAAAAACGGCTACTTCTATGCCAATGGTCTGTGGAAAACCCGCGCCATCATGGATGATATGATGTTGAATAAAGTGAAATATGGCCGCCCCGATCGTGAACAGCTCCAACTCGGTGATGAGATTGACGGCTGGCGCGTGATTAATCTTGAGCCTAATAAACAACTTAGCTTGTTATTTGGTATGAAAGCGCCAGGACTTGGCCGCCTAACTTTTACTATTCATGATAGCGGAAACCGCCGTTCAATCGATGTTCGGGCATGGTGGCACCCTGCTGGCTTTTGCGGTCTACTCTATTGGTTTGCCATGATGCCTGCACATTTATTTATTTTTAAAGGCATGGCAAAACGCATCAGTGAGCTAGCTTATGAGCGGGATAAACAACTCGCTAAACAACAGCAAGCAGAGCAACTGACCGTTAAATCAGAATAAATTTAGCGTAAAAACCAATTTTTTATGCAGAAATTATTGCATAAATATGCTCGTAGGATTAATATCGCAGGTAGTGAAATAAGATATTATTGGTACACATGAGCATTCAATTAAAAAACATCAACTGTTTCTATGGTTCCCATCAGGCACTCTTTGATATCAATCTAGAGTGTTCTGCTGGTGAGACTATGGTATTACTCGGGCCAAGCGGAGCAGGTAAAAGCTCGTTGTTGCGTGTCCTCAATTTATTAGAAATGCCACGTTCAGGCCACTTAAATATTGTGGGTCAGCAATTTGACTTTTCTTCTGCTCCAGATGCGAAAGCGATTCGTGAGCTGCGTCAAAATGTGGGAATGGTATTTCAACAATATAACCTATGGCCTCATTTGAGCGTTATGGACAACTTAATTGAAGCACCGTGCCGCGTGTTAAAATTGTCCAAGCAAGAAGCGCAAGCAAAAGCCTCTAAGTTATTAGAGCGCTTACGGTTGTCTCAATTTGCTGATCGCTACCCCTTACATTTATCGGGTGGGCAACAACAGCGTGTTGCGATTGCTAGAGCATTGATGATGGAACCAAAAGTTTTATTATTTGATGAACCAACCGCTGCACTTGACCCAGAAATTACCGCACAAGTTGTTGATATTATTCGAGAACTTTCTGCAACTGGAATTACGCAAGTCATCGTTACTCACGAAGTGGAAATTGCTCGCAAAACCGCTAGCCGTGTAGTGTATATGGAAAATGGCCATATAGTAGAACAAGGGGATGCAAGCCATTTCACTGCACCTCAAACAGAAGCATTTGCAAATTATCTGTCACATTAATAGATATAGGATTAAGCAATGAAAAAAATTATATTAGCTGCACTACTGGGCGCTGTAACCCTATCTGCAACTGCTGCGGAAAAAGAAACCATCCGTTTTGCAACAGAAGCGACTTACGCACCTTTTGAAATGTTCGATAAGAATAACCAAATCGTTGGCTTTGACGTTGATTTAGCCAATGCCATGTGTGAAAAAATGAATGCAACTTGCACATTTACTCACCAATCTTTCGACAGCTTAATCCCTAGCTTAAAATTCCGTCGCTTTGAAGCATTAATGGCAGGTATCGATATTACCCCTGAGCGCCAACAGCAAGTGGATTTCACTGAGACTTACTACCCTAACTCAGCAGAGTTTATTGCTGTGAAAGAAAAAATCAGCTCAGTAGACCAATTAAAAGATAAAAAAATTGGTGTTCAAAACGGAACCACTCACCAAAAATATATCATGGAACAACATAAAGGTATGACAACCGTTCCTTATGATAACTACCAATCTGCTATTTTAGACCTGCAAAATGGCCGTATCGATGCCGTCTTCGGTGATACCGCTGTTGCTGACGAGTGGTTAAAAGCTAAAGGTAACGAAAACTTAGCCGCTGTAGGTGAAAAAGTGACTGATCCACAATATTTCGGTATTGGTTTAGGCATTGCAGTGCGTAAAGGAAATAAAGAGCTGTTGGATAAAATGAATAAAGCCTTAGCTGAAGTTAAAGCAGACGGCACTTATGATGCTATCCACAAAAAATGGTTTCAACAGTAATTGATATAATTAATGAGCAACTTTCTATTTTTAACAAGTGCCGCCGGTATCACCGTCGGCCTTGCTGTTTCTGCACTGGTTTTGGGGCTGATCCTCGCCATGTTATTTACTGCGTGGGAGTCCGTCCGTTTTAAACCTATTGCCTTTTTAGGGACTTGCTGGGTTACTTTGATCCGCGGTCTGCCTGAATTATTGGTCGTGTTGTTTGTTTATTTCGGTACATTACAACTGATCAATTTGTTTGGTGATGGGTTCGATATAAACCTCGGTTTTTGGCAAACCACTATCCAAATTGACCCCAGCATTTTCTTTGCTGATAGCGGTGAATTTGATTACACCCCATTTGTCTGTGGTGTCATTGCCCTCGCCTTGTTGTATGCATCTTATGCATCACAAACATTAAGAGGGGCTTTAAAAGCAGTACCTTATGGTCAGTGGGAAGCTGGTTTTGCATTAGGTTTAAACAAACGCACTATTTTCTTTCGGTTCATTATGCCGCAAATGTGGCGCCATGCGCTTCCTGGCTTAGGTAACCAATGGCTTGTATTATTAAAAGATACTGCGTTAGTTTCACTCATCAGTGTTAATGATTTAATGCTACAAACAAAAACAATCGTCAATAGAACTCACGAACCTTTCACATGGTACACCATTGTAGGGTTGATTTACCTTGCCATTACGTTAGTCAGCCAAGTTATTTTAAAACGTATTGAATTGCGTACGACTCGCTTTGAGCGAGGTGAATCAAAATGATGGATTTAATTTTAGATATTCTTCCCGGGCTACCAACCAGCTTATCACTGACATTTAGTGCTCTTATTGTAGCTTTTATCTTAGCGATATTATTTACTTTAATTCTTTCACTTAAAACCCCCGTGGTTTCTCAAGCAGTTAAAGTCTATATCACGCTTTTCACTGGTACGCCTTTATTGGTGCAGTTCTTCTTAATTTATAATGGTCCAAGCCAGTTTAAATCACTGCAGAATTACCCAATGCTATGGGAGTTTATCTCAACCCCTTGGGTATGCGCCATGATAGCATTGGCACTAAATAGTGCAGCGTATTCTACTTTGTTATTCCACGGTGCAGTTAAAGCTATTCCGTCAGGCCAATGGCAATCGTGCCAAGCCCTCGGGATGAGCAAAATGCAAACCATGCGTATTATTTTGCCTTATGCCTTTAAGCGTTCGTTATCGTCTTATTCCAATGAAGTTGTCCTGATTTTCAAAAGTACTTCACTTGCCAGTACGATTACAATGCTAGATGTTATGGGTTACAGCCAACTGATCTTTGGTCAAAGCTGGAATGTGATGGCGTTTGTTGCTGCGGGAATTATTTATTTAGTGGTCAATGCAATTTTGACCGTTCTAATGCGTTTAATTGAACGCAAAGCGCTGGAATTTGAGCACAGAGGCTAGTCCTTCTTTCTCGCCGACAAGTAAAAAAAGCTTGGTATTATGCCAAGCTTTTTTTTAATAAGATTCATTGATTTTTGAAAGAGCATTAAAGTTACAAATGCCATAATTCAGGTTATTACATAAATAAAATCAATAATTGAGGTAACTATGCCTGATATTAAATTTGACATTCCTTTTAATCAAAATAAGTTAATTACCTATTTTAAAAATGACAAAAAAAACATAATAAGTAACAAACTATCTCTTGTAAAGAATACATCAAATATAACTAATGGCCTTTGTTATGGATTGTCCTCTGCTTATCTTTGTAATGAAAACAAGAATCAAGGTGATAAATTAATAAAAACCATAGCTTCACAATTAAAAAAATGCAATCAAGATAAAGCATCAAACAAATTTAAGTTACTTAGTACAAAAACAGAGGAATACAATTATAATACATCGACATTGAACACTCATTTAGCTAATATTTTAAACATTCAAATAAATTGCTCACGCGCATATAATTTCAATTACATCTCATACAATTTAGATTCAATTATTGGTGATACAGTATCCCCAAAGCTCTCTCTAGATAAAAAGATAAGCTACCTAAATACTAAGGAAGAAACTAAACCCTTAATAATTGGCAACGGAAAAAACAACAACTTATATAACATACTGTTTTTTCTTAATGAAAGAAAAGATGTAATTAATGATAAAATATTATTTTCAAAAGAGAATCATGAAGTTTTAAAACTAGTGAATTTATACTACAATCTGTTAAAAACAGAAAATATTGAATTCTATCCTAAATCAGATTTAAATATAGATATCCTTCATAAAATAAAAAATGACATAGAATTAAGTGAAACTGAAATAATAGATTTTTTAAAAAGCTCATTTAAATTTTTAGCTAAAAATGAAATGTATAAAAACACGTCTAAAAAATTAAACTTTGGTTTAGTAAACTGTAAAGAACGAAAAATCAATGACGATGAAAATTTAATTTTCGATAATGACCTTTCATCCATTCAGGAACTTAAGGACAGAATAAAAAGCATAATAAACAATGAACATGTTTTTTATTCATTAATTATTTATGATAATCACTGCATGGCTATTTCGATTAAACGCAACTCAAAAAACTCCGATTATATCTATAAATTCTTTGATTCTAATAAAGGGATAAAAAAATATAAAACTCAAGAATCTTTTTTTGATGATATTGAAGAGCTACTCTCCAATCATAGTTCAGATAAAACTCTAATCAAAACACTGGATTTTCCAGTTGAAATAATCTCAATGGAATCACTTAAGAATTCAAGTTATAATATTTTATAAAATAACTAGAATAAATTTTGAAAATAGAGCATAAAAATATCGAACTATAAGCTGTTCAAATAGGCTTTACTGTTCGATTCGCTTTAACAACGTCAGCACTTCAAAGTGTGCTGTATGAGGAAATAAGTCGAATAACTGGACTTTACAGACTTGATAGCCAGCCAACAGTTGTAAATCTTGCGCCATGGTTTGTGCATTACAGCTAGAATACAAAATATATTCAGGCTGCATATGCGTAAGGTAATCGCATAATTCCTTACCGATCCCTCGACGTGGCGGATTAACTAAAATAAGCTGAGGGATATCCTGATTCGCCGTGGCAAAACGCGTTGAATCAAGGGCTTTAAACTCAACATGCTTTAATCCAAGTTCATCCGCGGATTGCTGTGCGCTGGCAATCGCTGGCGCACTAATTTCTATCCCTGTTAAGCGAGTGTCTTTTTCAGCACAGTGCAACCCAAAGCCGCCCACCCCACAAAACAGATCCCACAAGCTATCGATATCTAACGCTTTAACCCATTCCCTCGCGGTTTGGTATAATTTTGCAGCCACTATAGGATTCGTTTGGAAAAAACCTTGTGGCCGAATAAATAAAGGGACTTGATTAAACTCTTCACGAAGTGTGCGCTGCTCCGTTAAGAAAATCTCATCCTCACCTTCAAGTATTGCCATATGCACGGGTTGAATATTGGCGGTGATCACCGCAAGCAGTGGCAACTGTTCTTGTAGCCATGGCAGTGCCTTTTTTAACTGCTCAATTTTTTTCTCTGAGCGCAACACAAACCGCAGCATAAATTTCCCAGTATGATGACTTTGAGTCAATAATAGGTATTTTAACTCACCACGTTTGCGTTCAATGTTATAAGGCGTCAGCCCTGCCCTTGCAATAAAAGGAATAATGGCACTAAACACATCAGAAAAGGCATCTGGATACAACGGGCAGTCCGTTAAATCTACACCTTGCCCATCTCGCCCAACAATACCTAAAATTGGCTTCTCAACACTACCACTAACGACCATTTTAGCTTTATTGCGAAAAGCCGTTTGCGGCCCTGTAACTGGAGGCTGAAATAGGGAGGTATCAATAGCAGGTAAAAGAGCCTGTAGTTGGCTCTGCTTTTCAATAATTTGCTGTTCAGGAGTTAGTGTCAGCCATTGGCATGAATGGCATTGCCCAGTGGCATACTTTTCACAATGCATAACAAAGACTTAGTGGAGTATTATCGAAGGTTTGTCGTCAAGAGAATGCTCAGAGTCTTCATCAGAATTGTCATCGTCTTCACTGAAATCATCTTGATTCGCATACAGCAAGTTATTGCTAAAAATTTCAAATACAATAGCTGAAATTTGTTCTTCTGCTTGCTGTAAAAAATGACCGAATTGACGATACGTCATTCCTGCTGCTAATGAAAATGATTGGCTAACAATCAATTTAGGCAAGTTTTCATTATTTATTTCAAGGAAAACTTTTGCCGTTAATGAGCTGGCATTAATTTGGCTGATATTCGCCACTAACGTCACAATCGCTGTCGGTTTGAGCTCAGCTAATGCAGACAACACCAAAACATTATTTAAAATATCGAGCTTCGCATCAAAAATACCGTCAATATTTTGCATATGAGGTAAATGTAATGCAGAGCAGGAATCACACTCGAAATAAGAGGTTTTGAGTTGGTCTAGCCATTCACGTAACTTAGTGATGTCAGGGTAACAAATAGAATCCATGGGCAGTAACCTTCTTCAACTCAAAATAGTCGTGCAATATTGATTTGTTAGGGTTTTGGCACATTTTCCCCCTAACGAAAAAACGAATAATTCTCACATATTGTAGGCCGAAACACCAGTAAAACCGCGTTTAATCTGCTTATTCATCGAGTTTATTATCTGTAGAGTCTGACTTTTTAGAAGCTTTCTTTTCTGGTTGTTTATTATCTATCCCCAAAAAACTCAGGCCATGAATTGCCCGCCAGACAATATTGATCATTGCAGGCACCAAACAACCAATACCGACCATAATAATGCTGACGATCGCTCCTGACTGCATTAAAGGCTCCGGCAGAGTGATATAGTCATTTAATGCCAACAACACAATGATAAGCAGAATGATCCCGACACCTTCTAACACGATAATGGGCTTTGGCATATCCGCCAATGAACGCATCGTCCCTTTAGACTGAGGTTTATTACTCATTCTTCTTCTCCTCTCATTATTGTGTCTCTTCCTCAAACTGAGGATTATATGCCATACCTATAGGTATAACAGGAAAATTCGACTTTTATTTCATAATTTATGTAGGCATAGTATTGAGCATTGTAATTAGAATCTGAGTTCAAGATAAAAAGGAGATACTATGTATACTGTTATTTTTGGTCGTCCTGGCTGCCCATACTGCGTTCGTGCAAAAGAACTCGCTGAAAAACTGAAAAATGAACGTGAAGATTTTGACTACCGCTATGTTGATATTCAAGCAGAAGGTATTTCTAAAGAAGATTTATCTAAAACTGTCGGCAAACCTGTTGAAACCGTTCCACAAATTTTCATTGATGAGCAACACATTGGTGGGTACACAGATTTTGAAGCTTACGCAAAAGAAAATTTAAATCTTTACAAATAGTTAGCCATACCTGTTTTTCATCTCAACAAGCAAAGTTGTTCACTTATTTATCGGTGCTGACACTTTGCTTGTTCTTTTTGTGCTATTTAAGCCAAATTTAATAAAAATATTGCACTTTTTTTCATCTAAGTGAGAACTTTCTTTTTTAGACGGAGTCTTAATTAATGCCACTGCTTTTCTTTGATGTCCCCATATTGAGGAGCCCGATAGCCAACTTTTTGTTTTCCTGCTATCGGGTTTTTTGTTTTTAACGGCTGAGTTCACCCTGTAATGTAATGATTAACCTACGTTTTCCACCATAATTTCGGTGCTCACATAAATAAATCCCCTGCCACATCCCCAAGTTTAAACGCCCTTTAGTAATCGGAATAGTCAAACTTGCACCCAATAAACTGCTTTTTAGGTGAGCTGGCATATCATCACTTCCTTCATAATCATGTTTATAATAAGGCTCATTTTCAGGAACGGCCTGATTAAAAAAACTTTCGAAGTCTTCTCTGACAGTGTAATCCGCATTTTCATTTATCGTTAAAGATGCCGATGTATGTTGAATAAAAATATTGGCTAAACCAACATTGATTAAGCTAAGTTCGGGAAGTTGCTTGAAAATTTCTTCTGTCACTAAATGAAATCCTCTTGCTTTTGCGCTAAGTTGTATCTCTTTTTGCCACCACATCACTTTTTCTTCCTTTTACTTTTCTATGTCTGTTACTGCACTAAATAATTATTGAGTAATAGTTAAACCGCAAGTAAATTTGTCGCACAAAGCTTTCAATAATAAGACAAAGGGACTTTACCTGCGAGGTAAGACACTTTAACCTCCTCTCTTTATGTATCTACCCTGTCTTACTCACTATTTGCCCGAGGTACTGAACTGTGCTGGAACAACTGAATCTTGATCTTTTCAATTTGATCAATGCCACACCCGAGACCGCAAGTGGAACCATTGCTGTAGCTAACGTGATTGCTAAGCGCTTAATCCTCTTATTTCCACTTTTTACGGTTGCCTGTTGGTTTTGGGGCGCCCAGCCAAATATGACTCGCCAACGTGCCTTTGCCTGTAAAGCCGCTATTGCTATCGTCATTGGTTTAACTATCTCATGGTTAATTGGTTATTTTGCTCCACATGACCGCCCATTTGTCATGGGGATTGGCACCAATTTTTCTGAGCATAAAGCCACACCTTCCTTCCCGAGTAATCATGGCACAATTGTGTTTACATTCGCTTTCGCATTTCTTTTCTGGCTAAGAACTTGGGTAGGGCTTGTAATGATGATCCCTGCCATTGTTATTGCCTGGTCACGAATTTACCTCGGTGTTCATTGGCCTTTAGATATGGCTGGTGCTTTCATACTTGCAATGGTGGCATGCGGCTTAGCTCAAATTCTCTGGTCTCTTGGTGCGAATAAAATTCAATTACCTATCACGCAACTATATAGCTTTATTTTTGCTCCTCTTATTCGTAAAGGCTGGTTTCAGCCATAACAACGTATATTCAAATACTGGCATTAATTAATGCCAGTATTCTTCGCATTATAAAAATTGCGCTAAATCAAAGTTTCTGTTTATTTTCACTTTCATCATTAAAACTTTTTTGAAGTTATCAATAAAATTATTAAAACAATTAATTAACAAATATTTCGTTACCTTTTTCAATTATTTTTTTCGTTGCGAAAAAAGTGACAAAAATAGGTCTGAGAAAAACGTAAAATAATTAATGTATAGTTCTATTCTCTCCAGTTTTTAAACTAATTAATCACGCAATAAACCAATCAGCAAATAAAAAATATCCCGTTGTTTTTCATATAAATACAAAAATACACAGCCTAGAAAATCGTACTACCATTACAGTACAGTTCAATATTCACATTGATATAGATGATATTTTAGCCAGCTACATTTCGATCATTAATATAATAATATTTTTCTAACAGAATATTATTCTGCTCATATTCCAGCAAAGCAAAACTTATTTACTCAGTATTTAATTGCTAACAAAAATAAACTTAACACAAATTTATTTAACAATTTTATAAAATGTGATTATTTTGCGCAATTTTGGGGGATATTTCTCTTTTGAGATAATGATCACGGCATTTTATTCTGGTAAAATATAAATTCACACACTCAAAATCCACTGTTAAAATTAAATGATAAAAATACAAAACTGATTGAAAATCAATTTACCGTAAATTTTAGTTTTATTTCCAATCAGATTGTTACGCAAAAGAAAACAATTGTTATTGAGTAATTGTTCGTACCTAAAGATTAAAAGTTCGTAACGCAATTGCCGTTACGCTAAATGATTTTTTTGACTTATATTTTCGGAGACTATTATGGATGCAACAAAAGTTGGTTCCATCGACAAAACAGCCTCGCAAACAGTAACGAGTAATGCTTGGCGCAAAACTGACACAGTATGGATGCTGGGTTTATATGGTACAGCTATCGGTGCTGGGGTGCTGTTTTTGCCAATCAACGCAGGTATGAGTGGTTTATTACCTGTTTTACTGATGCTGGTATTAGCCTTCCCAATGACATTTTTTGCTCACCGTGGGTTAACACGCTTCGTTCTCTCTGGTTCAAAACCTGACGGTGATATTACTGAAGTCGTCGAGGAACACTTTGGTCGCACAGCAGGTAACTGGATCACCCTACTCTACTTCTTTGCTATTTACCCTATTCTTCTTGTTTATGGTGTTTCCATCACTAATAACGTCAATAAATTCTTAACCGAATTATTGGGCGTTGGCGCACCGCCACGCTGGTTACTTGCCTTAATCCTTGTCGGCGGAGTCATGGCGATTGTGGCATTCGGTGAAAAATACATCGTCAAAGTCATGAGTATGTTAGTGTTTCCATTTATCGCCGTACTGGTTGCATTCTCACTGTATATGATCCCACACTGGTCTGGCGATGTACTAAATACCTTAACTTGGGAAGGTATCACTGAGGCAACAAAAAATACGGGTGGGCAAAGCATTTGGGTCACTATTTGGCTGACAATCCCTGTGATGGTATTCGCATTTAACCACTCACCAATTATTTCTGCTTTCTCTGTGGCAAAACGTGAAGAATACGGTGATGCCGCTGAACAAAAATGCTCACGGATCCTTGCCTCCGCACACATTTTGATGGTGCTGACCGTCATGTTCTTCGTGATCAGCTGTGTATTTACCTTATCTTCAGCGGATCTCGCACAAGCTAAAGCACAAAATATTAGTATCCTTGACTACTTGTCTGGCTATTTTGACCAGCCATTCATCAAATATGCTGCTGCAATCATTGCATTTATCGCAATTATTAAATCTTTCCTCGGCCACTATTTAGGTGCTCGTGAAGGTTTCAATGGCTTAGTTGAACGTGCTTACCGTGCAAAAGGTAAAACCATTGATGTTCGCAAGTTAAACCGCGGTACTGCAATTTTCATGTTAGTCACCACTTGGCTAGTGGCAACATTAAACCCGGGTGTATTGGATATTATTGAAAGCCTCGGTGGCCCAGTTATCGCTATCTTACTGTTCTTAATGCCAATGTATGCAATTAGCAAAGTACCTGCGATGCGTAAATACTCAGGTAAAATCAGTAATGTATTTATCGTAATTATGGGTCTGGTCGCTATCTCTGCGGCAACATATAAGTTATTCTTCTAATTGAAGCCACTAGGTAGCGACCAGTAATGGAAGCTACCTAATTTCAATGACTTTCTACAAAAGGAAGCACTGAATATGATTAGTGTATTTGATATCTTCAAAATTGGTATCGGCCCTTCAAGCTCCCATACTGTCGGCCCAATGAAAGCAGGCAAACAGTTTGTTGACGACCTTATCCAGCAAGAATTACTCACTCGCACGACACGAATTTCAGTAGACGTCTATGGCTCACTCTCTTTGACGGGTAAAGGCCATGCAACGGATATGGCGATTATTATGGGCCTTGCAGGTAACTTACCAGACACCATTGATATTGACGCTATTCCTACTTTTATGCGTAACGTAGAGCAAACTGAAAGGCTCTCCCTTGCACACGGGCAACATGAGGTTGATTTCCCTACTGAAGGTGGCATGAATTTTCATACTACCAACCTACCTCTCCATGAAAATGGAATGAGTATTACGGCATTCAGTGGTGATGATGTTATTTACAGCAAAAATTACTATTCTATCGGTGGCGGTTTTATCGTCGATGAAGAGCACTTTGGCCAGTCTGATGAAAGTGCAGTGCAAGTCCCTTACCCATTTAAATATGCGGCCGACCTGCAAAAACATTGTAAAGACACAGGCTTATCACTTTCCGCACTCGTGATGCAGAATGAATTAGCATTACGTAGTAAAGAAGAAATCCAACAATATCTCTCGTCCGTCTGGGATGTCATGAAATCCGGTATTGAACGAGGGGTGACAACCGAAGGTTTACTACCCGGACCATTACGTGTACCGCGCCGAGCAGCCGCATTACGCCGTCAACTCGTGACAACGGATAACACCAATATGGACCCAATGGCCGTCATAGATTGGATCAATATGTATGCGCTTGCCGTTAACGAAGAAAATGCAGCGGGTGGTCGTGTTGTCACGGCACCAACTAATGGTGCATGTGGCATCATTCCTGCGGTATTAGCTTATTATGATAAATTTATTCGCCCTGTGAATGAAAATTCCTATACCCGTTATTTTCTAGTTTCCGGTGTCATTGGTGCATTATATAAAATGAATGCGTCAATTTCCGGTGCCGAAGTGGGTTGCCAAGGAGAAGTGGGTGTTGCTTGTTCGATGGCCGCCGCGGGACTCGCCGAATTAATGGGCGGTAGCCCTGAGCAAGTGTGTATCGCAGCAGAAATTGCCATGGAGCATAACTTAGGTCTCACCTGTGACCCTGTTGGAGGGCAAGTTCAAGTACCTTGTATTGAACGTAACGCCATCGCTTCCGTTAAAGCCGTGAATGCGGCACGCATGGCACTACGTCGCGTCAGTGACCCACGTGTTTGCCTCGATAAAGTCATTGAAACCATGTATGAAACTGGTAAAGATATTAACGCTAAGTATCGTGAAACGTCTCAAGGCGGCTTAGCGATTAAATTGGCTCACTGCGAATAGTATTGTTTATCTATCATCTCTATAAAAATGCCTGTATTAACAGGCATTTTTTTGTTCACATCATTTTCACTCAATCATTATTAACCGAAAATGGCACTCCACCAGCCACTAATGGTTTTCATGATATAATCCCAAATACGCCCAAAGAACCCCGCTTCTTCAACCGCATTTTTTGCGACTAAAGGGTGCTGTTCGACAACTTCATCATTAAGAATAAAGTTAATCGTTCCCACTGTTTGGTTCTTAGCAAGAGGCGCTTCAAGTGAATCGTTGGTGAGTTGAATATCCACTTTTAAGTTTTGCAATTGCCCTTTAGGAATAGTAATAGAAACATCATCGGCAACACCTAAATCAACTTCTGAAGTATCACCAAACCAGACACGCTGCTTTTTCAGTGTGGCATCAGCTTTAATTGGCGTGACAGTTTCAAAGAAACGGAAACCCCATGTCAGTAATTTTTCGCTTTCAGAAAAACGCACTCGGTCACTTGGTGCCCCCAACACAACTGAAATTAAACGCATATCACCTTCTGTTGCAGAGGCGACTAGATTATGACCTGCACCACTCGTGTGCCCAGTTTTTACACCATCCACCTTTAAATTTTGGTTCCATAACAAACGATTACGGTTTGGTTGACGAATTTTATTAAAGGTAAATTCCTTTTCCTTGTGCAGTGCGTATTCATCCGGTACATCACGGATCATCGCTTGGGTTAACAATGCCATATCCCGTGCCGTGCTGTATTGCCCTTCAGAATCGAGACCATGAACCGTTTTAAAGTGAGTATTTTTCAAACCAATCTTTTGCACGTATTGATTCATTAAGCTCACAAATGAGTCTTGGCTACCAGCAACATAATCAGCAAGCGCGATACTGGCATCGTTTCCTGACTGGATCACAATCCCTTTATTTAAATCTAATACAGAAACGCGGTCTTTTGGCTTCAAAAACATCAAAGAAGAGCCTTTCAAAACAGGATTACCCGTCGCCCATGCATCTTCCCCTACCGTGACCATGTCTTGTGGGGTAATTTTCCCTGCATTTACTGCCTGACCAATCACATAGCTGGTCATAATTTTGGTTAAACTTGCGGGGTCTAAGCGTTCATCTGGATTCCCAGAAGCTAAAATTTTACCGCTATTATAATCCATCAGAACAAATGCTTTTGCATCGACTTGAGGAGCAACCGGTGTCTGCGCCGCATAAGCACTGGTACTTACGACAACCAAAAGACTCAACCCAATACCTGCTCGGCGGGTTTTTAAAGATAATATTTTCTTACTCATCGGTTATTCCTTCACTTAATTCTACACATTTAAAATACGGTCATTGACTCAAGCGTCACTAAACGAGAACCCATCGCCGTGACAAAATTCGATAACTGGACCTAATATAAGACTTTAATTTCACAGAGGCCACCGCTAACAAATAAACATTTGCCTATGAGTGAATTTAATCTATCTTAACCATGGCCGATACCAAAAAATCAATTTAGGAGACTGCAATGTTAACTGTTTGGGGACGCGTCAACTCTTCCAATGTCAAAAAAGTACTTTGGTGCTTAGAAGAATTAAATATCGCTTACAATCAAAAAGATGTGGGTGGCCCATTTGGTGGGCTAGATACACCTGAATATATAAAAATGAATCCAAACAGCACTATTCCAACTCTACAGGATGATGACTTTACGCTGTGGGAATCAAATACGATTTTACGTTACCTTACGGAAAAATTTGATCATTCTCACTTATTACTTGCACAAGACTTACAAGAGAGAGCTGCCGCCGATAAATGGATGGATTGGAGTGGTGCTAATTTATTCGACCACATTAAGCAAATGATGAATAAAATTGTTCGTGTTCCTGAAGCGGATAGAGACCCAGAACAAGCTAAAATTATATATGGCAATATTAATCGATTACTCACAATTGCTGATAATGCATTAGCCAACCAAGCCTATTTCAGTGGTGATAAATTTGGTATCGCAGACATTGCTATCGCGCCACTATTTTACCCTTGGCATGAAATTGTAACTGAACGCCCTGAATTTAACAATTTGGAACGCTGGTATCAGCAGCTGACCACGCGTCCTGCGTTCCAAAAAATTGTCATGATCCCAATTAAGTAATCACAAGGTCATACTCATCAAACTTGGGTTTGGGTACTGGTATTCAAACTCAAGTTCTTGGCAAATTTTATTACCGTTAATGACTTTCCCCTCTAATGCATTCTCCTCTTCAATAAATTGTGGTGGAACTAAACCAATAGATTGAGCGGCATGAGTATAAAATTCAGCTCGTGTCGGGTGGATTGGCGCACAAAGGTTATAAATATGCCCTCCCTGTGGCTGCTGGAGCAATAATAAAATGGCGTCAATTACATCGTCTTGATGCACCATATTGACAGGCTGATTTGCCCCCTTCACTCCGGTTTTACCCGCTAAAAAACGCCCTGCATGTCGTTTTTCCCCGACTAATCCAGCTAATCTCAGAATATCTACCGATATGTTCGGTAATTGATGCAACCACTGTTCTGTCGCCACTAAAGCTTTAGCTGAATCCGTCACTCCATCCAATGGGCTATCTTCGGTCATTTCACCATTTTGCTCCCCATAAACCGCAGTAGATGACGTGAAAATAACTTTGGGTACCTGAAATGCTATTGCGCTATTCACCAGTGTTTCAATCGCTGCCATATAGTATTCGGTATTAATTTTAGAAGGGGGAAGCAAGATGACGATAGCATCGCTTTGCATCATCAATTGCGCTAAATCATCGTTATCACATTCAAGTTCAGGGGTTAATTTCAATGCATAACACTCAATTCCTACCGCTTGAGCGGCTTCAATACCATCTGGTGTTGTTTTAGTTCCAACCACATGAATGCCTTGGGACAATAAAGCTTGGGCAAGGGGCAACCCTACCCACCCTAACCCAATAATGGTGATTTTCTTCATTCGATAACTCCTCAATCGACCAACTGACTGAAATTAATCACAGAGTAGCTGAAAACCATAAAACTTCCGAACACAATTTCTGAGAGATTAATCACTATAAAAGCGCATCAACTAATTATTATTGGTTATTTTTTAAAAAAAGGTTGCATTCATAGGGGGAAATCGGATAGGTTGAATACCAATGAGTATTTAGTTAGCACAATGAATGTTTAGTCATTCACTTAAATAACAGAACGGAAGACATTATGAATCGTATTTCACGCAACCATCATCATCACCATCATCCTGACTAGTCTTTCGGGCGATGTGTGCTGGAAGGCGTTCAACGAATCTTCCGGTGGCTGAAATGCAAATTGAGAGAACCCTCGGAAGATAATCTTCCGAGGGTTTTTTTATTCTTGAACAAAGAGTTACTAAACAAAAAATTTTAAAGGGATAAGGGTAAAGTCATGTTGGATAAATCACGTTTACGTATTGCAATTCAAAAATCAGGTCGTCTGAGTGAAGAATCAAGAGAACTACTGGCTCGCTGCGGCATCAAAATCAACTTACAACAACAACGTTTGATTGCTTATGCAGAAAATATGCCTATTGATTTACTTCGTGTTCGTGATGACGATATTCCAGGACTGGTCATGGATGGCGTTGTTGATTTAGGGATCATTGGTGAAAACGTTCTTGAAGAAGAGTTATTAAACCGCCGCGCGCAAGGCGAAAACCCACAATACAAAACACTGCGCCGCCTCGATTTTGGTGGCTGTCGCTTGTCATTAGCGGCGCCATTGGACTTTAACTACACGGGTGCAGAATGCCTGAATGGTTCACGTGTTGCGACTTCTTATCCACACTTGTTAAAACGCTATTTCGACCAAAAAGGCATTCAGTTTAAATCATGTCTGTTAAATGGTTCGGTTGAAGTTGCCCCGCGTGCTGGGCTTGCGGATGCGATTTGTGACCTTGTTTCTACTGGCGCCACATTAGAAGCAAACGGCCTAAAAGAAGTGGAAGTCATTTACCGTTCGAAAGCATGTTTAATTCAACGTGACGGTGAAATGTCAGCTGATAAACAACAGCTTATCGACCGTATGATGACCCGTATCCAAGGTGTTATCCAAGCGCGCGAATCTAAATACATCATGTTACACGCGCCAAGTGAAACACTAGAAGAAATCATTGCCTTATTACCAGGTGCTGAACGCCCAACTATTTTACCATTAGCCGGTGACAACAACCGCGTTGCCATGCACATGGTCAGCTCAGAAACCTTGTTCTGGGAAACCATGGAAAAACTCAAGGCATTAGGGGCAAGCTCAATCCTTGTATTACCAATTGAAAAAATGATGGAGTAAGCCGCCATGAAAATGGGATTTAACCAACCTGTTCGCTGGTCGGCTTGTAATCAAGAGCAACAAAGTGCTTTACTGATGCGCCCCGCAATTGCGGCCTCTGGCAGCATTAGTACTGCGGTGAGCCAAATTATTGACCAAGTCCGTAACGAGGGCGACACCGCCCTCCAAGCACTAAGCCGTCGTTTCGATAAAACTGAAATCGACACAGTGCGAGTACCTGCAAATGCCGTTGACGCGGCAGAGGCTCGTCTTGGCGATGAAATCAAAACAGCAATGAAAACCGCCATTGGCA
This sequence comes from Providencia sp. PROV223, assembly GCF_028479245.1. Classification (NCBI taxonomy): domain Bacteria; kingdom Pseudomonadati; phylum Pseudomonadota; class Gammaproteobacteria; order Enterobacterales; family Morganellaceae; genus Providencia; species Providencia sp. PROV223. The sequence continues at coordinate 218,944 of NZ_JAMPNG010000004.1, read as the reverse complement.
ACATTCGTCGTTTTCACGAAGCCCAAAAACCCACTCCGATTACAGTGGAAACACAGGCAGGCGTAGTATGTCAACAGGTCACACGCCCAATAGATGCAGTCGGTTTATATATTCCGGGGGGTTCTGCTCCCTTGTTATCAACAGTCATGATGTTAGGAACTCCGGCGAATATCGCAGGCTGTCGCAAAATCATTTTGTGTTCTCCCCCACCTATTGCCGATGAAATTTTGTATGCAGCGAAACTGTGCGGCATCAGCGATATTTTCCAAGTAGGTGGCGCGCAAGCGATTGCAGCAATGGCATTTGGCACCCAAAGCATTCCTACGGTTGATAAAATATTTGGCCCCGGTAATGCCTATGTCACTGAGGCAAAACGCCAAGTGAGTCAAAGCCATGATGGAGCCGCCATTGATATGCCTGCGGGGCCTTCTGAAGTGTTAGTGATTGCGGATAGCGGAGCAAATCCAGCGTTCACCGCATCTGATTTACTATCACAAGCGGAACATGGCCCTGATTCACAAGTCATTTTATTAACTGACGATGAAAACTTTGCCCAGCGTGTGATTGAAGAAACAGAAACACAATTAGCGCAACTTTCTCGTGCCGAAATTGCCAGAGAAGCACTAAGTGCCAGCCGTGTCATTATTGCTGATTCGATCGCTCAATGCGTTGAAATTAGCAATCGCTATGGACCTGAGCACTTGATTTTACAAACACGCAATGCCGATGACCTAGTCGATTCTATCACTAGCGCAGGCTCCGTGTTTGTCGGAGACTGGTCACCCGAATCTGCAGGAGACTACGCTTCAGGCACCAATCACGTATTACCGACTTACGGCTATACTGCAACCTATTCAAGCCTTGGCCTCGCTGACTTTATGAAGCGAATGACGGTGCAAAAACTGTCGCAGCAAGGCTTATTAGGCTTAGCCAACACCATCGAAACTTTAGCGCAAGCAGAGCAACTCACCGCTCACAAAAATGCCGTTACCTTACGCGTTAACGAACTAAAAAAACAAAATCAGGAGTAAGTCATGAGCCAACCATTTAATGCCGCCAGTCTTGCACGTGAAAATGTTAAAACCATGACCCCTTATATGTCGGCGCGCCGCTTAGGCGGAAATGGAGATGTTTGGCTCAATGCCAACGAGTATCCTATTGCTCCTGATTATCAATTCAGTGAACGTAACCTGAACCGTTACCCTGAATGCCAACCTGTTGCCGTGATCAATAACTATGCGGCTTATGCGCAAATCACACCAGAACAAGTCCTGGTTTGCCGTGGGGCCGATGAGTCTATCGAATTATTGATCCGCGCATTTTGTGAGCCGGGTAAAGATGCGGTGATGTTCTGCCCACCAACCTATGGCATGTACAGCGTCAGTGCAGAAACCTTTGGCGTTGAACAAAAGAAAATCATGGCGTTGCCTGACTGGGCATTAAACGTTAACGCGATCCGTGAAAATTTATCTAATACCAAACTGATTTATATTTGCAGCCCAAATAACCCAACGGGCAATATCATCGATAATAAAGATTTGCGTGAAGTGCTAAATATGGCAGCAGGCCGCGCATTAGTCGTTGTCGATGAAGCTTATATTGAGTTCTGTCCACAATACAGTGTGGCAAGCTGGCTTGCACAATACCCCAATTTGGTGATTTTAAGAACCTTATCTAAAGCCTTTGCATTAGCCGGTTTACGCTGTGGCTTTACCTTAGCTTCTCCTGAAGTGATTGAGGTGCTATTAAAGGTTATCGCCCCTTATCCTTTATCAACCCCTGTTGCGATGATTGCCGCTCAAGCCCTTGAACCACAAGGTATTGAAACAATGAAAAGCCGTGTAATAACGGTAACCGAAAACCGTATTGCACTCAGTGAAGCTCTGCGCGACTTGTCTGTGGTTGAACATGTTTATCCGAGTGAAACTAACTATATTTTGGTGCGTTTCACCGATGGCAGTAAAGTCTTTAAAGCCCTGTGGGATCAAGGCATTATTTTACGTGACCAAAGCAAACAGCCGGGTCTCATTAATTGCCTGCGTATTACTGTCGGGACAGAAATTGAAAATACCCGTGTTATTGAAGCTATTACCGCACTTTGCTAATTAGGAATGACTCATGAGCCAGAAAATTTTATTTATCGACCGTGATGGAACATTAATTACCGAGCCGCCAACTGACTTCCAAGTTGATAGCTTAAGTAAACTCGCCTTTGAAAAAGCAGTCATTCCTAGCTTACTTGCCCTGCAAAAAGCCAATTATCGCTTAGTGATGATAACCAATCAAGACGGCTTAGGAACAGATAGCTTTCCGACCGCTGACTTTGAACCACCACACAACCTAATGATGCAAGTTTTTGAATCACAAGGCATAAAATTTGATGACGTGCTGATTTGCCCACATAAGCCTGAAGATAACTGCGCTTGCCGTAAACCTAAACTTCAGTTGGTTGAGCGCTATTTAGATAGCAACGTGCTAGACAGTGAAAATAGCTATGTGATTGGTGACCGCGAAACGGACATTCAACTCGCTAAAAATATGGGAATTAAAGGGTTACGTTATAACCCAATGGAACTAGACTGGGAAGCTATCACCACGCAGTTAACCAAACGCGACCGCCATGCGCTAGTCAAACGCGTGACAAAAGAAACTAATATCCAAGTCGAAGTGTGGCTAGACCAAGAAGGCGGCAGCAAAATTAGCACCGGTGTGGGTTTCTTTGACCACATGTTAGACCAAATCGCGACTCACGGCGGTTTCCGGTTAAACATTGAAGTCAATGGCGACTTATTTATTGATGACCACCACACTGTCGAAGACACGGGCCTTGCTTTAGGTGAAGCACTGAAAATCGCGCTTGGTGATAAACGCGGTATCGCACGTTTTGGTTTCGTTCTGCCAATGGACGAATGCCAAGCACGCTGTGCACTGGATATTTCAGGTCGCCCACACCTTGAATATAAAGCAGAATTCAAATACCAACGTGTCGGTGACTTAAGCACTGAAATGATTGAGCACTTCTTTAGCTCACTTTCCTATGCTATGGGTTGTACATTACACCTGAAAACCAAAGGGAAAAACGATCACCACAAAGCGGAAAGTTTATTTAAGGTCTTTGGCCGTACCTTGCGCCAAGCAATACGCGTTGAAGGGGATACGTTACCTAGCTCAAAAGGGGTTCTTTGATGAACGTTGTCATCCTTGATACTGGCTGTGCAAATTTAGCCTCCGTGGCTTATGCGGTGAAACGCCTAGGTTATGACCCTGTGGTGAGCCGGGATACCAATACCATTTTACAAGCCGACAAAGTCTTTTTACCGGGTGTCGGTACGGCTAGCGCGGCCATGGAAAAGCTCACTGAACGTGAATTAGTGCCGTTAATTAGAGCACTGACTCAACCCGTGTTAGGCATCTGTTTAGGTATGCAATTACTCGGTTCTTTCAGTGAAGAAGGTCAATCAACGGTGCCACTACTGGGGTTAATTGATAGCCCTGTACAAAAAATGGATGCCAATGGGCTTCCAGTTCCACATAGCGGCTGGAACCAAGTCAAAGCCCTAGCAGGGAACCCTTTGTTTAGGGATATCCCTGATAACGCCTATTTCTATTTTGTACACAGTTATTCGATGCCTATTTCCAGTAATACCATCGCACAAACTCAGTATGGCAACCCGTTTAGTAGCGCGGTGAATCGCGATAACTTCTACGGTGTCCAATTTCACCCAGAACGTTCTGGCACCGCAGGTTCACGCTTGATTCAAAACTTTTTGGAGATGTAATTACCATGATCATTCCCGCATTAGATTTAATCGATGGCACCGTAGTGCGATTGCACCAAGGGGATTACGCCAAGCAAACTGATTATGGCAATGACCCACTCCCCCGTTTGCAGCAATATGAAAAAGAAGGGGCAAAGCTCCTACACTTAGTGGATTTAACGGGCGCCAAAGATCCACAAAAACGCCAGATTCCACTGCTCAAAAAATTATTGGCTGGCGTGAATGTTCCAGTACAAGTTGGTGGGGGTATTCGTACCGAAGAAGATATTAAGGCCTTACTGGAAGCCGGAGCGGCTCGTGTTGTCATTGGCTCAACTGCGGTGACCAAACCTGAATTGGTTAAAACATGGTTTGAAACCTATGGTGGGGAAGCCATTGTACTTGCGTTAGATGTACGCATTAATGACAAAGGCGTAAAAGAAATCGCCATTAGCGGCTGGCAAGAAAATTCAAATTTAACATTAGAACAAGCCATTGAAATATATCGTCCTTATGGCTTAAAACATGTCCTTTGCACCGATATTTCCAAAGATGGCACCTTAGCGGGTTCTAATGTGAATTTATACCAAGAAGTAAGCCAAAAATTCCCCGACATTGCCTTCCAAGCATCAGGGGGCATTGGCAATTTAGATGATATTGCGGCTATCCCGCCATCTGGTGCGGCTGGCGTGATTGTGGGTCGCGCATTATTAGAAGGTAAATTCACCGTTGCGGAGGCAATCAAATGTTGGCAAAACGCATAATTCCTTGCTTAGACGTCCGTGATGGGCAAGTGGTTAAAGGTGTCCAATTTCGTAATCACGAAATTATCGGTGATATTGTTCCATTAGCACAGCGTTATGCCCAAGAAGGTGCAGACGAACTGGTATTTTATGATATTACCGCCTCTTCTGATGGTCGAGTGGTAGATAAAAGCTGGGTTGCCAAAGTCGCTGAAGTGATTGATATTCCTTTTTGTGTTGCAGGTGGAATTAAAAGTGTCGATGATGCTGCACAAATTCTGTCTTTTGGCGCTGACAAAATTTCCATTAACTCCCCAGCATTATCCGACCCTACATTAATCAGCCGCTTAGCGGAGCGTTTTGGCGTACAATGCATCGTTGTGGGTATTGATACTTGGTTCGATGAAAGTACGGGTGAATATCTCGTTTACCAATTTACCGGTGATGAAAAACGTACCACACAAACTACGTGGAAAACCCTTGATTGGGTAAAAGAAGTTCAACAACGTGGCGCGGGTGAAATTGTGTTAAATATGATGAACCAAGATGGTGTTCGTCAAGGGTATGACCTACAGCAACTAAAAAAAGTTCGCGAAGTATGCCAAGTGCCATTGATTGCCTCAGGTGGTGCAGGCGAAAAAGTACATTTCCTTGATGCCTTCACTGACGCAGGCGTTGATGGTGCTTTAGCCGCTTCTGTATTTCATAAACAAATTATTAATATCGGTGACTTAAAACAATACCTAGCCGAAAATGGAGTTCAAATTAGAGTATGTTAACCACAGAACAATCTAGCCAGCTAGCATGGCAAAAAGTCGATAACCTAATGCCTGTTATCGTGCAACACGCTGTTTCAGGTGATGTGCTAATGCTTGGGTATATGAACCCAGAAGCATTACAAGTCACTTTAGATAGCCGTAAAGTCACCTTTTTCTCTCGCACAAAACAACGTTTGTGGACGAAAGGCGAAACCTCTAATAATTTTTTAAATTTAGTGGATATTTACCCAGATTGTGACAGTGATACGCTGCTAGCTCTCGCACTGCCAGATGGCCCAACTTGCCATAACGGTACACAAAGCTGCTTCGCACCAGCACAAAGCGACTGGGGCTTTTTATTTGAGTTAGAAACGTTACTAAAAGAACGCAAAACTGCCTCTCCTGAAAGCTCCTATACCGCACGTTTATACGCTAGCGGGACTAAACGCATTGCGCAAAAAGTCGGTGAAGAAGGTGTTGAAACTGCATTGGCAGCCACCGTGAATGACCGCGCAGAATTGACCAATGAAGCCGCTGATTTGATGTACCACTTATTAGTCTTACTACAAGACCAAGAGCTGGATTTAAGCACAATAATCAAACGGTTAAAAGAGCGTCATCAGTAAACAACAGGCTGCCAGTCTCACTGGCAGCTTTATCATAGATGCAAGATGTGTTCAATTTGCTCGTGACTGAATAAATACCCAAGAATATTAGTAATAACAGACACAAAATACATCTGATACTTATTTTTTAATATTTCACCTATTTTAACGCTTTAGCAGCCTTCGGCCCCAAGGTTGTATCTACTTCCAAACTTGTTATCATTCCCTGTTATTGATGTGGTTTTAAAGGGAAAAAAACAGTGTCTGAAAATTCTATTTTTATGCAACTCACACAATTACTTGATAAAAATAATGCCAAATATCGTGTGATGGAACATTCCACTGCGGGGAAATCAGAAGAAGTGGCAAAAATACGTGGCACGCAACTTGGGCAAGGGGCAAAAGGATTAGTATGCCATGTCAAAGGAAATGGTATACGCCAACACGTACTGGCAATTTTACCTGCCGATAAACAAGCTGATTTGAGTAAAATTGCCACAGCAATTGGCGGGACTCGTGCATCTTTAGCAAGCCCAAAAGAAGTCGATGAGCTCACTCAATGCGTATTTGGGGCTATTCCCCCCTTTAGCTTTCATCCCAATTTAAAATTAATTGCTGACCCGCTACTTTTTGAACGTTTTGAGGAACTCGCCTTTAATGCTGGTACATTAGAACGCTCTATTATTTTAAATACAGAAGATTATCAAAGAATAGCAGCGCCTAGTTTAGTTGAATTTATTCGCACAGAAGAAAATTAGTTATATGTAAAAAGGGAGATTCCACAGAATCCCCCTTAACCTTAATAAGAAAAGCTAGCTAATCAATCGCTGGTCATATTTCTGGCTGGCATTTTTTAATGCCACAAAATCGGAACCACAAATAAACCGCTTTAATGCGGTAAATTTTTCCTCCGGCCAATCATAGATTTTCAATGCTAATAGTTCAGTAATGACGTCGTGTGAAAAGCGATAGTTAATCGGCTTTGCAGGGTTCCCCCCAACAATAGAATAAGGCTCGACATCTTTGATCACTACACTATTAGCAGCAATTACAGCTCCTTCACCTATTTTAACTCCGGGCATGATAAAGGCACGCATGCCAACCCAGGCTCCGTCGCCAATCACTGTGTCGCCTTTTCCTACATAAGCTTCTTCAATATATTCAAGAAAAGGATATAAGCAAAACCAATCCATTCGGTGAGTATGGTTCCCTCCCATTAATATCACCGCTTCGCTACCAATACAGACATAATCACCGATATAAAGTTGATCAACATCCCATGCTAGCTGCCAGTCTCGGCTTTGTTCGTCACCTTGTAAATAGCGCACAACTGACTGCTCAAACCCGTTATCCCAACAGTCGCTGTAATAACTATGCTGACCTTTAATATGGATATTGGGATTTTGTACGACCTCATGAAGTAGTTCGTATTTTGACCAATGTTTTTGATTCATGGCACTAAACCTTTTAATTCGTTTATATTTACCATAGAACGCATTCTATGGTGATGCATTCGCGTTCAAAATACACCACCTTTAGCCACTCGAGGTTGTTTTAATAATGGATTCAACATGTTATTCATCCTAACAAACCTGTTATTATTTAAATTACTTGTGCAAATAATATCATAGAAAATAATTTCCATATAATTAATTATCAAATAATAGAAAACAACCGAATAGTATTTAAGACTAACTTTAAAATAAAAAAGTACACAATTAATATATTTTATTATAAATTAAATAAAAATAATTTCAGCATACTGTTAAATAGAAGAAAGATACAAAATGATAGTAAAAAAACCAATAATTCAAAATATTATTAATCAAAACACTTATAATTCATTAACTTCCCATTATTCAACAAACTTAGTCAATAACATTTATGAAATATTTCATATATTAAATAATGAAAATAACGAATCAAACTTGGAAATGATTCTCCATGCAGATAAAACAAGTAATCCACTTATTAACTTAGATAGAAACAACGAAAAAAGCAGTAATGGAATAAAACCGGATAAGGCTATTTACTTTAATAAAAATAAGTTTATTAACCCTTTAACACATAAAGAAATTAGTGACACGAGTGGTGAATTAAAGGGAAGCGTTTATTTCGCTCAAAACTCAATCATTCCTGCTGTGAATCGAATTGAAGGAGATATACAACCTAAATTGGTATCCGGTCGAAAAACTTTAGTCATGTTTAAACCTCAATCATCAATTCAACAAAATGAAAACATTAAATTAAATATTTATGATGAAAATAATAAATTGGTAACTAGTGAAAACCTAAGCCCTCCTACCAAATTACCTAAGATTGTAGACAACAGTACCATAGAGACAAATTTATTGCCTCACCATTTCAAACCACCTAAAAGATTTGATATTTTCATTGAAAATGAAAATCATTTAAATGTTATAGTTTCCAACCAAAAAGCTTTACATTATTTAATTTTAAAAAATAAAATAATACACTTAACATTTAATCATAAATATATGAAGGAAACATTCACACTAAATAATGATGTGAGATATAAAGGAAAAACTATAGTTTTAGAAAACATTCATAAAAAAGACATTAATATTAGCTATGGAAATGAAACAGTCACATTACCAAAAGGTCTCACGATTCAATTTATTTGTGACAATAATGGACGTTGGCTCACTGAAGAAAATGTCAATCTAATCGAATACTGGAAATCACCTGATATTTCAGCACGTAATTTTCCTCCATTTTTCGATTCTGAAATTGAAGGTCTGCCAGATATCGATGTTAGCGAAATTGATGCAAACTTTATGAATGATATCTTGAATGAACATTCAACAATAAAAATAACCAAGGTTGATTATGATACGACTAATAGTTTAATGTTAAAAAGTAATATTAATCATGTATATAAACAAATCCTATTTACCTCAACATCCGATGAGACGACTCTTATTCATACTAAATATAAATGTGTTGAATTAAAAAAAGGAGACTTATATTTATTCAAGTGTGATACTAATGGGGATTGGGAAAATATACCTATCACCAGAGAGATCCCACCGCTAGACTATTCACAACCAGAAAACTATGATTTAACTTTAGATAATAACAAGTCGATTAATGAATCATCTGAAAATAAAAAAAACTTATTGGAATTATTAAAAAACAATGAATCAATAAAAATTGCTACAAGTGACGGGAACTGGGCTCGTGACTTTACACTTATGGCAGATAATGACCTTCATAATAAAAAAATCCTTTTCAGCTCTAGTGCCTACTATGATAGCCATATTCATTATGGAAATAAAAGTTTAAAACTAGGAACGGGTGAAAGTGTTCTTTTTATTTATGATTTACATAAAAAATGGTTCCCTATTTATCTTAATAACGAACCTTATATCGCAAAGAATGACGATTCAACGAGTAATTTGGAATATATTGAAAATACATGGTCAACGACAATTTCTGAAGAGTATATTCACCCTGATATAAAGCTAGAGTTTGTTTTGAAAGAGCAAAAAGGAACACTATCAAATATTGATATTGGCGCCCCAAATGAATTACTGGTCAATACATTAGATATTGGCCTACTTACCCCCCCAAGGGATGTACTTCTTTTCCAAGAAAAACCCGAGCTTAATCGGCAATATTACCAAACTATTCCCGTTAAAAATTTTATTGTTTCTCGCTATGAGCCAATTCACCTTACAAAAGTAGTGATGCCTAATGGCCAAGTTTTCACCGATAAAGCAACAGGAAAAGGAGGCGCGTATAGCGGCAATATGAGGGAGTCGATAACCAAACGTTTTTATGCCGATGGCATTAATCTAGCAAATTATGGTGTAAACAGTTCAGCTTCTGATGCTGAGTCATTTAATCCTACGAGCCAAATAACTGCCTATAATTCTGTTGGGGTATATGAGAATGGGAGGGTTATTCATGGCTGGTCAGGCGGCGGTGGAAAAGCAACGTTAAATAGAACCGATAGTAATGAGCTTAGTCATGAATTTGGCCATAACTTTGGCCTAAGTGATTACTATGGGGGCACAGAAGGAGGAACACATGCAACTGCCGATAAAAAGAATTCAACATGGCTATGGGATCCTTATAATAACTATTTTATTCCAAATACCTATCAAGATGGTTCATTAAACCATGACGCAATGAGTGGTGGGGAAGCTTACAATCCCAAATACAATGCCTATACCGCATACACACCAAATTCCCTTGTTGCTATCCAAAAAAAATTAAAAAGCAATTATACTTTTAGCTCAGAATCATCGACGGGATATAAAAAATGGGATCCGAATATAAAAAAATTGGTTGACGCTAAATTAGATCTTTCCAATTTCAATATCATTAATTTTTCCCCAAAAAATGGTTCTGATATTACAACTGATCGCATAAATGAACTGTTAAAAAAAAGTAACTTAGTCTATCTTTGCCAAGGAAATGGCTATTATGCACCGAATATTAGTCTCCCAGCAGCATCCGAGCATAATAAAAATAGCATTATCAAGATAAAGTCATATGCACAATGGAATAGCAAAATACATGTCAATAATAAGGTGGAGACAATCACCAAAAATGATTTATTTTGCTATCGTTCAGATGGGGTCAGTTGGAAACGAATTTCGGAACCAGAATCTGCTATTCATAAAAAAGCCAGAAAACAGGGTGTAGAGGTTGTCACTTTAATGGGCTTCTATGATCCTGAAGGAACCATTGATAGCTATATTTATCCCCCTTCATTTGGTTCTTATGGCATGGTTTATCAAAATGATGCGCGAGTTAATACTGATTCCCCCTACCTAGAGGTGATTTTTAACGACGGGAACAAAATACAATATCAGCTTAATAACTTCCGTGGCAATAAAGATATGATGAATAAATTCCATATTAATATTGAACACGGTTTAATCCCAATTGAGACTAAGCTGTATATTAATAATAAAATGGTTCATTCAAGACCTATTGAAATTAAAGAGAATCGGTTTCTCACTACGATTAATGGCACTATTGTTGAATAAATAATCCAATCCTGTCACTGGTTATATCCAACAACCAGTGACATCTTGATGTATCAATAAAAATAGTTTTTAACCCGCCTTAGTCAGTGAATGGCTAGCAAATGATAAACTCGTTTTTCTTGCTATTAGCCCAAACAGACAACCGACTAACATCACTATTGCTAAGGATAATCTTGGGGCAATGGGCAAACCGATTGCACAAAGCCCAAGAGCTGCCCCTCCGGCCATTTGTACAAAACCAACTAACGCAGAAGCGGTTCCTGCTTCCTGACCAAAAGGTTCTAAAGCATAACTAGTTGCCGTTCCCATCATAAAGGCCAGCCCTGTACAAGCACAGGCGACAGGTAACATATAGACTAACCAATGGCTTTGTATTTCTACCGGCAATACGACAAAACCTAGCAATAATCCTAAGCAACCAAGTGCCATCATTAAACTACCCACTAATAAACAGGTTGGTCGCCCTATTTTATGAATAAAGTAATTAGCGATATAACTGGCAAACATGATCCAAAAACCATTAATACCAAATACAATAGAAAACGCTAGCGGAGATAACTGCGCATCCCCCATCAGTACAGTTGGTGCAAGTGACACATAAGTTAATGCCATACCCATCGTGCCTGCGTTCACTAAGGCAAAAATAATAAATTGATAATTTCCTAAAATTCGCCAATAGGTTTTCAGCGGAATAATCTTTGCTTTAGGTAAATTAGCTGGCCGTGTTTCCGGTAAAAAAGCAACAGTTAGCACTAATATAACCAACGCATACAAAGCAAGAAACCAGAACGGTGCCCGCCAGCCCCATGCCTCTGCCAGCAAACCTCCGAGTAGTGGAGCTAATGCTGGAACAATATTTAATGTCCCATTTAAGAAACCAAAAGCGCGAGCGGCTTCCGTACCATTCATTCGGTCACGTACACAACTAAATGCCACTACCGAAGTACAACAAACCGCAACACCTTGCAATAAACGTGATGCAATAAATACCGTAGGTGCTGTTGCTACAATAGCAACACCTGCACCAATGATGTACAACAGCATACCCGCAATCGCGACAGGTTTTCGCCCATATCTATCGACTAATGGGCCCGAAATCAATTGCCCTAACCCCAGAACAAGAATGAACAATGCTATCGTTGACTGGATCACCGACTCACTGCTACCTAACTCCTTCGCAATATCAGGTATTGTTGGTAAATATAAATCAATCCCTAATGGACCAAGTAAGACTAATAAAAGTAATAAGATAAGAAAATTACGCATAAACCATGCCTAGACTCGATAAAATGTAATTTAGAAAATACTCATAATTATAAATTCAACATTTTACGGTGCTTAAAAGTCAAAAAAGGCGCTAAACTTAGCGCCTTTCATGTCATCAACAATCAATGATGACGGATTATTCCATCCATTCAGTATGGAAAACGCCGTCTTTATCAGTACGCTTATAAGTGTGAGCACCGAAGTAGTCGCGCTGCGCTTGGATTAAGTTTGCAGGCAATACCGCTGAACGGTAGCTATCATAATAAGAAATAGCAGCTGAGAATGTTGGTGTTGGGATACCATTTTGTACACCATAGCACACCACATCACGCAGTGCTTGCTGGTATTCGTCAGCAATTTGTTTAAAGTATGGCGCTAACAACAAGTTGGCAATTTTTGCATCTTGGTTATACGCATCAGTGATTTTTTGTAGGAACTGCGCACGAATGATACAGCCTGCACGGAATATTTTTGCGATTTCACCGTAGTTTAAATCCCAATTATATTCTTCTGATGCCGCTTTCAGCTGTTGGAAGCCTTGTGCATAAGACACAATTTTACCTAAATACAGTGCGCGGCGAACTTTTTCAATAAACTCTTTTTTATCGCCTTCAACCGCTTTCAGTACTGGACCTGTTAATACTTTAGAAGCTGCAACACGCTGATCTTTTAAGAAAGAAATATAACGTGCAAATACAGATTCAGTAATTAACGTCAGAGGGATACCTAAATCCAGCGCACTCTGGCTAGTCCATTTACCGGTACCTTTATTAGCCGCTTCATCAAGAATCACGTCAACCAGATATTTACCATCTTCATCTTTTTTCTTGAAGATATCTGCTGTGATTTCAATTAAATAGCTACTCAGTTCACCTTTGTTCCACTCAGCAAAGATGCCAGCTAATTCTTCGTTGCTCAGGTTCAATGAACCTTTTAATAATGAATAGGCTTCTGCGATTAATTGCATATCACCGTATTCAATACCGTTGTGAACCATTTTAACATAGTGGCCCGCACCATCTGCACCAATATAGGTCACACAAGGTTCACCTTCTGCTTGTGCTGCAATTTCTTTTAAGATTGGTGCAACTAACTCATAAGCTTCTTTCTGACCACCAGGCATAATTGAAGGACCTTTTAATGCGCCTTCTTCACCACCTGAAACACCAGTACCGATGAAATTAAAACCTTGCTCAGATAATTCACGATTACGACGGATAGTGTCAGTAAATAAGGTATTACCACCGTCAATTAAAATATCCCCTTTGTCCAGATGAGGAGTCAGCGAGGCAATTGTTTTGTCCGTTGCTTCACCCGCTTTTACCATCAACAAGATGCGGCGAGGTTTTTCCAGAGAGTCAACAAACTCTTCAATTGTATAGTTGGGAACTAATTTTTTCCCTGGATTTTCGGCAATCACTTCATCTGTTTTATCTTTAGAACGATTAAAGATAGACACTGAGTAACCACGGCTTTCAATGTTGAGCGCAAGGTTACGCCCCATGACTGCCATTCCGACAACACCAATCTGCTGCTTTGACATGAACAACTCCTGTCTGATTAGGACCAAGTCAGCCTCGACCGTGCTGACATTCTGTTAACGGGATCACATATTAACCTAGGATTGTGTTGCATGGTAGTTATTGATGCAATCGATGACGTATACAAGGCCATTTTTGTCAAGAATTGTCCAACTAACGTTATTTTTTATTGATATTTCGTTCAACAAACCGCATTATTCACTCGTCGGTATAAGCCGTCATATCAGAAGGTAAAACAAACTGTATGGAATGGATCGCAGATCCTTCGATTTGGGCGGGCCTCGCTACCCTTATCGTTCTAGAAATCGTTCTTGGTATTGATAACCTCGTCTTCATCGCCATTCTGGCCGATAAGCTCCCGCCAAAGCTGCGTGATAGAGCCCGTGTAACTGGACTTTTATTAGCCCTGATTATGCGTGTTGTGCTTCTATTTAGCCTGTCATGGCTCATTACCCTCACGAAACCGATATTAACTCTCTTTGATCACGCCTTTAGTGCTCGAGACCTAATTATGTTGGTGGGTGGTTTATTCCTCTTGTTTAAAGCCACAATGGAGCTAAACGAGCGGTTGGAGGGGAAAGACGAACACACCAATACCCAAAGAAAGACATCTAATTTCTGGGCTGTTGTTGCACAAATTATTGTTCTTGATGCTGTATTCTCACTAGACTCCGTGATCACCGCTGTCGGTATGGTTGACCATATCGGTGTAATGATTGCAGCTGTGACCATTGCAATGGCATTAATGATTTGGGCAAGTAAACCGTTAACGAGCTTTGTTAACCAGCACCCAACCATTGTCATACTGTGTTTGAGCTTCTTACTGATGATTGGTTTCAGCTTAGTTGCCGAAGGGTTTGGCTATGCCATACCGAAAGGTTACTTATACGCTGCAATTGGCTTCTCTATCATGATTGAAGTCCTAAACCAATTTGCCCAATTTAATCGACGTAAATTCCTTAAAGGCTCACGTCCACTACGTGAACGTACAGCAGAGGCGGTATTACGCATTCTTAGCGGTAATAACGAACGTGGAGAATTAGACCCACATACTTCTGATCTTATCGCTGATAATCAATCCGTTTTTGACCCACAAGAGCGTTTAATGATTGCTCGAGTGCTCGGTATGGCACAACGTAACGTAGAAAGCATTATGACTTCACGCCATGATGTGGATTATCTCGACATTAATAAATCATCTTCAGATTTACTGCAATTAATGGAGAAAAACCCACACTCGCGTTTAGTGGTCATTGATGAAACTATCAGCGATGAACCTGTTGGGGTAGTACATGTAATGGATTTGGTTAAACAGCAATTAAAAGGCCAACCATTAAACTTACGTGCATTGATTACCCAACCATTGATATTCCCAGAAGGGTTGTCTCTGTTAAAAGCGTTAGAGCAGTTTCGTAAGGCGCATACTCACTTTGCCTTTGTTGTGGATGAGTTTGGTTCTATCGAAGGTATCGTGACATTGACTGATGTAATGGAAACGATCGCAGGTAACTTGCCGGTTGGTGATGAAGAAAATGACTCACGCCACGACATTCAAAAACTGGATGATGGTACTTGGATTGCCAACGGCTTTATGCCACTTGAAGACCTGATCATGTTTATCCCTATGGAATTAGACGATAAACGTGAGTATGAAACGATTGCGGGTCTTTTAATGGAACACTTACAACGTGTTCCTGAAGTGGGTGAACAAGTGACAATTAACGGTTGTATATTCCAACCTCTTGAGGTTAACAGCCACCGAGTCAATAAAGTGTTAATCACTCCACCAGCCCCTGAGGGGGATGGCTATGAGTTTGAAGATGACTAATTAGCACGTGCTTTTTGACTAAATACCAGCCTATATGGCTGGTATTTTTTTGCCTAAAACCTATAGATATCAACCTTTAGACGATTAAGCGCAAAATAGTGGCGTTTTTTAAAAGAAAAATACATTCAAAGCTTGAATAATTCAGCGTATTAAATACAACTAATTTAAACGAAGGTCACATTGTGAAAATAAAAACTAGCCAATCAAATAGCAGTACGATCCAAGTGCCTAGTACAAGTACAAAAAAAAAATCAGAAAATATAGCAGTTACAGCAATAAGCATTAATAATAACGTTAAATGTTGCCCTGTACTGATTAAAGAGAACAGTAATAATTTAATCACTAATCAAAGTGATAAATTACAAAAAACACCAGAAAAAACAAATAATTTCAATAAAATAAGTAAATTGAGCACCCAAATCACCAAATTAATTATAACTATACATGATATTAACACTGAGCAATTTAATCCGAATGACTCTTCATTTTTTCAAAATTTATCGGATAAAATGATTCAACTAAATAATGATCTTTCTGATTACAAAAATAAAATAAGTTCATAAAAAGAGAAAACACCCATTTAAGGGCGCTTCAGACTGCTGACAAACCTATTATGTTTGGCAGCAAATCTAATAGATTTTGAAAATAAATTAGGAAAATCAATAAATTGATTTTCGGCTGATAACACAAGGCGGGAAAAACCACGCTTTTATCCCGCTTTGTCAACAACCTCAAACGCCCATTTAAGGGCGTTTTGTTATCTTAAAGGGCATTCAATAAATCATTGAGTCCTTTATTTTCTTCTTTCTTCAAGAAGTTACCAAGCGCTTCTTTAGCTTGTGTACGTAACTCATTACGCAGTAATTTTTCGACATCTAATTGGTATTTCAAATTATGCCAATTACCATAAATTCGCAGTGGAATGGTCATGGCTTGCAATTGTTGAACTAAACGTGAATCCCCACCCCAGCCATTGGCAATATTAACCCCTAAATTGACATCAATGGTTTCATTAGGGATATTCATACGGCCTTGCCCACTGATGTTAACTAAGGATGACATCGCATTCATAGAGGAAATGTTCAACGTACCTTTATTTAATTTACCTGCCACAGTGAAAGAATCAACCTCAGTGACGTTCCCCGTATTCACGGGCGCATTAATTTTACTGGTTACTCTGGAAACCGATTGCTGAATTAATAACGGAATATTCAATCCCTGTAATTTGGCATTTCTTAACTCAAAATTAACAGGCCCTTGCCACTGGTTTTTCACTGCATTGTCATCATAACCCACACCCGATAACGCCGCATTTAACGAAATTATTCCACTTAATTTTTGTGGCATATTGAAGGCTTTTAATAATGGAGTTAAATCGATATTTTTTAAATCTGGTTTTGCTGAAACATAAGCGGGAGTTGAACTGTAATTAAATGTCACCGGTATTGAAAAATCACCACCAAATGCCTTACCTTGTAATTTTGAAACAGTTAAACGAGGTGTTTGGTTTTGTGCCTCAAAAACTACATCACTAACCGTCATTCCACGATAGATTAACTGCTTAATGGCTAAATTGATATCGGCGGAAAATGCCTGCAAGCCTGATAAATCATACTGTTGAGGATTTGCACCAGAAATAACAGGCTTAACACCAACACGGTTATTATTCGTCTCTGATTCTACACTGGTACTGGCAGGCGCTGTTCCTAATAGATTATCTAAATCTAATTTCTCGGCGACTAAATTAACCCTAATTTCTGGGGTATTCGTTAATTGGATACTGCCATTACCTGATAGGCCACTTTCGTTAGCTGTTATTAACAAATTGCTTAAACTCGCACTTTCCACTTTCCCTTTGGTATATAGGAAATCACTTGTTATTTGCCCTTCAATTCCACTTTCAGGTAAATCAACACCACTCAATTTATAGTCAAACTGAGTTAATTTGCCACTAATCCTTTGATTAATATCTGATAAATCGATATCTGCGCGTAGATTAAATACAAACTCTTGTTGGTTTTTATTTAGATTTCCACTGAATTTAACTGCGACCTGTTTTTTATCACTTTTCTTCAGTGATAAATCAATGTTGCGCAGATTAAATTCATCTTTAGCAGTTTGCCAAATAACTAAGCTATTAGAAATATTAATTTTTTCTATATCTAATAACCAGTCACTTTTCTCTTGTGCAGAGGTTGATGTTGGCACACCACCAGGCGCTACAGGGGCGTTACGGTGAGTTTGGATTTCGCTATCGGGTGTCTTGCGGATAACAGCACCATCAATAACAATTTGCTCAACAGAGAGTTTATGGGAAATGAGAGGCCATAATTCAACATCTAAGCGCATATTATCTGCACTTAGTATGGGTTTAGCCGCATTCGGCGCAGTAAGAGAAACAGGCCCAGTAATAATGCTTAAGGTTGGCCACACATGCCAACGCATATCACCGTTGAATTCAAGTTGATAACCACTTTTTTTCTCTACTTGTTCAACAATATAATGACGGAAATCATTCGGGTTCACTAACATTACGAGTGTTGTTAACCCAGCAACAATTACCACAAGTAAAATAATCAGTGTCGTCAAAAAACGTTTCATCCTTCCCTCTCTTAAATTCCGCTTGCGCTCGCCACAAAAATGAACTCACACCTATCCCTGAAAATGGGCGGAAATTACCGGTTTAATCTCCATTAAACACAACAATTTCCGCAAAGTTCACCGGTTATCAGTCTTCACTGATACGGCTACCAACAGCACCTTGTTGGTTTTTATATTTAGCATCTTGTCGGCTATTATAAGGGCGATCGGCACTGCCAGATAACGGCTCAAAGCTTAATGCACCAATCACCATGCCGGGACGCAATGCTAACGGTAATTTACCTGAATTATAAAATTCTAACACGATTTGCCCATGCCAACCGGGATCAATTCGATGTGCGGTTACGTGTACCATCAAACCTAGTCTCGCTAATGAAGAGCGCCCGTCTAACCAACCTACAAGGTTATCAGGGAGCGTAACAGACTCAAGCGTCACTGCAAGTGCTAATTCTCCTGGGTGCAGGAAAAATGGCTCATCCTCATCAAGAACAATTTCATCGCTCATGACGCGATCTAATGCGGCATTAACCTCATCTTTAGGGCCACTAAGGTCAATAAATGCAGCAGTGTGTCCTCGAAAAACGCGGAATTGATTTCCCAAACGAACA
This sequence comes from Providencia sp. PROV223, assembly GCF_028479245.1. NCBI lineage: Bacteria > Pseudomonadati > Pseudomonadota > Gammaproteobacteria > Enterobacterales > Morganellaceae > Providencia > Providencia sp. PROV223. Next base: position 200,215 of record NZ_JAMPNG010000004.1, on the reverse strand, counting down.
TCTGCAGTTGCACCATTGATTCGTTCAACTGGTGGGCGTGGGCTAATAACTAATTTACCATCATCCATCCATTGAATAATATCGCGGTCACAAAGACGCATGGTTGTTTCCCCCTTCATTATTTTAATTTCTGCGCGGTTTAATCTTGACAGAATTCGCCAATTTTCGCTTTCAAGATATCAATCGCTACACGGTTTTTCCCACCGCGAGGAACAATGATATCGGCATATTGCTTTGATGGCTCAATAAATTGCAAAAACATTGGGCGAACCGTTTTATTATATTGGTCAATAACGGAATCAAGCGTTCTGCCCCTTTCATTTACATCACGTTTAATACGGCGCATCAAGCAAATATCAAGTGGTGTATCAACAAAAATAGAAAAATCCATTTCACCACGTAAGCGTTTATCTGTTAATAACAAAATACCTTCAATGATAATGACTTTTTTAGGTTTGAACGTGATGGTTTTTTGTTTACGTGTATGAGCGACATAGTCGTATTGCGGAATTTCTACTGCTTGGCCACTTTTCAGTGATTTGAGATGTTCATAAAGCAAGCTGTGGTCCATCGAGTTAGGATGGTCATAATTTACTTTAAGGCGTTCTTCCATTGGGACATCGGCTTGGTCTTTGTAATAACAATCTTCTGGAATAACACCGATATTATGATCACCGACCTGTTCTCTTAACTCACGGTATAACGTGCTTGCAATTAAGCTTTTGCCAGATGCAGAGGCTCCCGATATACCTACAATGGTACAGTGATGCGCTATGTCAGTCATAAAATGATAACCTGGTTAAATATTTAGAAATGAGATACACAACAGAAAAATGTTATGTTGGCGGAATTATAGGGGGTAATGGCGTGTTGTTCCAGCATACCTCAACAAAGTTCGCTAAAAAAACACCCATTAGATAGGAAATGCCGTAAATCGGAGCGTACAAAATGTCATTTATACACTAAAACTGTTTTTTTCCTTCTAATACCGCAATGCGATTTTCAATCGAGGGGTGAGTTGAAAACACAGAATCGCCCTTATTAAAAATATAAGCGGCCTTACGGTAAGCTTGCCCTGTGGTACTGTTATCATATTCATGGGTTTCATGATTACCGGAGATTTTTTTCAACGCACTAATCATGGCTTGGTTATCTGCAGTCAAATCCACTGCCGCGGCGTCAGCCATATATTCACGAGTGCGAGATAAATAAAAATAGAGTATTTGGGTTATCCACGGCAAAACAAAATTTAGAACTAATAGGATCATTTGCGCTTTATTAGCGGCATTATTGCGGCTGCGCCCTGCTGTTCGGATAAAAATCTGACTAAATAAATTCGTTACCGTTAAAATCACGTTTGCCAAAATCCCCACATACAGGGTTAATTTTGAATCACCATGAATAATGTGCCCAACTTCATGAGCGAGAACGGCTTGAACTTCTTGCCGATTAAGCGTTTGCAACAAACCTCTGGTTACCCCCACAAGCGCATTACGGTTATTCCACCCTGCCGCAAAAGCATTCGGCTCATCCGTTTCTAAAATATATAAACGGGGAATATAACCTAAACTAGCACTTAAACTTAATTCTTCAATAATATTAAAAAGTTGTTTTTCTTGGGGGCTACTCGCATTTTCTTGGGTTATTTCTCTGGCATTCATCCCAGCTAACATCATTTTATGGCCTCTAAAATGAATATAAATCAACCCAAGAAAGGTTAAGCCTAAAACAATAAAAGTGGCGATAGGTAATTCATGAAGTGTCACAAACATCATCGCATTATCGACTAAGTCAAATTGCTCATTTGGGTGTGTTGCAATATCCGCCAATAAGCCAATAATTAGCATTAAAAAAATATAGCTCATCACCACTAAGCGTGTGCGAATATTATTTTTACGAATGACGTTTCTAAAATCCATAATGTGACCTGTTATCTACCACTCATATAATATCGGAACACCATAAGGCATTCCGATGATTGATAACTTCAAAGGTTAAGCGGTTTTTAATCAAAATTAATACGACGTGATTCCTCAGTCTTGATGGTTTCTTCATCAAGACGCCAATATTCCTTGGAAATTTTTAAGCTAGGAATAATGCCAACAATTAGTGCCGCAGGCATAGACGCAATATACGCATTATAAGTTTCTAATGAGCGGTTATAACCACGTTTAGCAAATGACAATTTATTTTCTGAAGAAACGATTTCTTCTTGTAAATTTGCCATAATTGCATCGGATTTTAGCTCAGGATAAGCTTCAACTGCGACATTAATCGCCCCACTGGTCACCATTTTTGATAATGCATCTTCGGCTTCGCGGGCTTTATCCCCTGTCGCATTTTGTGCTTGTGTCCGTAGTTCAGTAATTTTACTGAACACCTCGGTTTCATGACTTAAATATTTTTTAACTGTTGCCAATAAGCTATCAAATACTTTTCCACGACGGTCTAATTGAACTGAAATTTCTGTTTCACTCGAAATAACAGCTTCTCGCAACGCAACGATACGGTTATAAAAATAAATAACGATCAGCACCACGACAACAATAAAAATTAAAAATTTCATAGTCACCTTTTCGGATTACCCGTAGAAAGAAAACTGATTAAATAACAGATGCGGCTATTCTACGCGAACATGACTCAATAAAGAAATATTCCGCGAACAATTCAGAAAAATAGAAGGCTAAAACAAATGCGTTTAGTAGAGGAAAGTGTCGACAATAAATAAGGCTATTTAGTCATAAACTAAATAGCCTTTTTATTCTATGGCCGATTAAACTGCACGGAAAGAAATTTCTGTTGGGATTTTATCCCCTTCCCAATACATCAAAGCAGAAATTCCTGAAGCAATTTCGCGGTAGATATCGGCAAATTCGCCTTCTGGATCACGCATAACAGTAGGCTGGCCACGGTCAAGGTCTTCACGTAAAGAAATATGCAGAGGAACCTGTCCCAATAATTTAGTATGGTATTTTTCTGCTAATTTCTCAGCACCACCGGTACCAAAAATCGGCTCTACATGCCCACAATTGCTGCAAATATGTGCGCTCATGTTTTCAACCACACCCAGTACTGGGACATTGACTTTCTTAAACATCACAATACCTTTCATGGCATCAACCAAGGCGATATCTTGTGGTGTTGTCACTACCACTGCCCCAGTGACAGGGATATTTTGAGAAAGTGTTAATTGGATATCTCCCGTTCCCGGTGGCATATCGATAACTAAGTAATCCAAATCCGGCCATAGCGTGTCTTGCAGCATCTGCATTAATGCTTTGCTTGCCATTGGGCCACGCCAAACCATGGCGTTGTCATCCGTCACTAAGTAACCGATTGAGTTTGTTGCCAAGCCATACGCCATAATCGGGGCCATATGCTGACCATCTGGAGAGGTTGGGCGCTCTAATGTTGTGCCTAACATATTTGGAATTGATGGGCCGTAAATGTCCGCATCAAGGATCCCCACTTTCGCCCCTTCTTGTGCCAGAGCGAGCGCTAAGTTCACAGAAGTGCTTGATTTACCAACGCCACCTTTACCCGAACTGACGGCTAAGATATTACGAACACCATTAATACCCGGCAAATCATTTGCACGTTTTAATGTCGTGATGTCATGACGCAGTTTCCATTCAACAGCATGAGCGCCTGTTTGTTGCTTCAATTCAGCGGTCTTTTCGCTAATTAAAGTTTGAAACGGCCCTTTCCAAACGAATGGCATAACTAATTCGACATGCAGCACGTTGTCCAACATTGCGCAATGATGTAACGCTTTGATAGAAATCAAATTACGTTGCAGTGTTGGGTGTGTAAATGAAGCCAAAACTTTGGAGACTTGTTCAGTCAGCAGTTCTGGTTTGTTCTGCTCGGGGGATTTATCGTTCATCCCGGCTCCTTTATTTATATTTTTGAACTAGGTACATCCTGAATAATAAGCTACATAAAATTAAACAGATATACTTTGACTGAGATTAATCATAACAGAGAACACAAAAAATAGTGATTACCCCGCATAGTAAAAACCACAAAGAGGTAAAAATTTCTTTTTCGAACAAATTGCCAATTAATATTTTATACCCCTAGCAGCGATGGTTTTGATCGGTTAACATCAAAGACCCTTTTCAAATAATGGAAGTAAGAAAGTTACTATGTCTCAAGTCGCGAATAAATTACTGGTAACCTGTGCGTTACCCTATGCTAACGGTTCAATCCATCTTGGTCATATCCTGGAACATATTCAGGCTGATATTTGGGTCCGTTATCAGCGAATGCGCGGCAAAGAGGTTCACTTTATCTGTGCCGATGACGCGCACGGAACTCCAATCATGCTTAAAGCTCAACAACTTGGCGTAACGCCAGAAGAGATGATTGCGGCAGTGAACCAAGAGCATCAGAACGATTTTGCTGGTTTCGCCATTAGTTATGACAATTATCACTCCACACACAGTGAAGAAAACAAAGTCTTATCAGAGCTAATTTACGGGAAACTGAAAAATAACGGTTTTATTAAGAACCGTACTATTTCACAGCTTTTTGACCCAGAAAAAGGCATGTTCTTACCGGATCGCTTCGTTAAAGGCACTTGTCCAAAATGTAAAGCCGAAGACCAATATGGTGATAACTGTGAAGTCTGTAGCGCAACCTATAGCCCAACAGAACTGATTAACCCACGTTCAGTGATTTCTGGCGCTACACCCGTAATGCGTGATTCAGAACACTTTTTCTTTGATCTTCCTGCATTTAGCGACATGCTTCAAGCGTGGACTCGCTCAGGCGCATTACAAGAACAAGTCGCCAACAAAATGCAAGAATGGTTCGAATCAGGCCTACAACAATGGGATATTACCCGTGATGCACCTTATTTCGGTTTTGAAATTCCTGATGCGCCGGGTAAATATTTCTATGTTTGGTTAGATGCGCCTATCGGTTACATGGGCTCCTTTAAAAACCTGTGTGACAAACGCGGCGATCTTGATTTTGACGAGTTTTGGAATAAAGATTCGAAAACCGATCTTTACCACTTCATTGGTAAAGATATCGTCTATTTCCACAGCCTGTTCTGGCCTGCCATGTTAGAAGGTAGCCAGTATCGTAAACCAACAAACCTGTTTGTTCATGGTTATGTCACGGTTAATGGGGCAAAAATGTCGAAGTCGCGCGGTACATTTATTACTGCCCGCTCTTACTTAGATCACCTAGATGCCGACTGCTTGCGCTATTACTATGCAGCAAAACTGTCTTCGCGTATTGATGACATCGATTTTAATTTGGAAGATTTCGTCCAGCGCGTCAACAGCGACATCGTCAATAAAGTGGTTAACTTGGCATCACGTAATGCGGGCTTTATTGCTAAACGCTTTGGCGGTCAATTATCAGCAAACCTTGCTGAGCCAGAGTTATACCAACAATTTGTTGATGCCGCTAAAGTTATCGGTGAGGATTATAACAACCGTGAATATAACAAAGCGATCCGTGAAATCATGGCATTAGCCGATATCGCAAACCGCTATGTTGATGAAAAAGCCCCTTGGGTTGTGGCAAAACAAGAAGGTAAAGATCAAGAGCTGCAAGATATTTGCTCGATGGGCATCAATTTGTTCCGCGTTCTGATGACTTACCTGAAACCTGTTTTACCAGGGCTCACTAAGCGTGCTGAAGCTTTCTTAAATAGTGAATTATCATGGGATGCGATTAACACCCCATTATTGAACCACAGCGTCGCACCATTTAAGGCATTATTTAACCGCATTGAAATGGCAAAAGTGGATGCAATGGTCGAAGCCTCAAAAGAGAGTATCAAACCCGTTCAGCAACTTACGGGGCCGCTAGCCGATGACCCAATTCAAGATACCATCACCTTTGATGACTTTGCGAAAATTGACCTGCGAATTGCATTAATCAAGCAAGCTGATTTTGTTGAAGGCTCAGACAAGCTACTGAAATTACAATTAGATATTGGCGGTGAAACTCGCCAAGTATTTTCTGGTATTCGCTCCGCTTACCCAGACCCTAAAGCTTTAGAAGGCTGTTTAACCGTGATGGTTGCCAACCTCGCACCTCGTAAAATGCGTTTTGGTATTTCTGAAGGTATGGTAATGGCTGCTGGCCCTGGCGGTAAAGATATCTTCTTACTCAGCCCAGACAGTGGTGCACAACCCGGTATGCAAGTTAAATAACCCATACTTGCTCTAGTCTGTTATTCATTAAAAGTGGGAAGCTAAATACTTCCCACTTTTTTATTGGCTTTTTATTGTGATCGGTAGCACAATAATAAAGTTAATTGTATGATGAATAGATATTACATTACAGGACCAGTCTCATGTCATTTAAACAGGTACTGATAACGGGATGGCAATATTTGCGAGCTTTCGCAATACTCTACCTTTGCCTGATTATTGGAAACCTTATCTCAACACTACTTCCATTCTCCATCCCTGGCAGCATTGTCGGCATGTTAATTTTATTCATACTGCTTGCGTTACAAATTATTCCCGCGAAGTGGGCACAACCCGGTTGCAGCATTTTGTTGAAAAATATGACCATCCTGTTTGTTCCTATTGGTGTTGGCATAATGAATTACTATGAATTACTCAGCCAACAAATGGTTCCTATCATCGTTTCCTGTGTGGTTAGTACCTTAATCGTTATGGTCGTTGTCGCCATCAGTTCCAACTATATTCATAAGGAACGCCCTGTCGTTGGGGCTCAACCTGATGACGTTCCTTTACCCCCCGAAGACCCAATTTCTTCGGTCATTAATAATGATAAAACTAAGGGGAATGAATAATGTTAGAACATATTTGGTGGTCATTGCCGCTGACCATTGTGGTGTTTTATTTGGCTCGTAAGCTGTCGACCACATTTAAGTTACCGATTTTAAACCCACTATTAATTACTATTGCGGTATTGATTGCACTACTAGTGATCACGAATACCTCTTATGAGCACTATTTTGCAGGTAGCAAAATACTCAATGATTTACTACAGCCTGCAGTCGTCGCGCTCGCTTTTCCACTTTACGAACAAATGCACCAAATTCGAGCCCAGTGGAAATCTTTATTAAGTATTTGTTTTGCAGGTAGTTTAGTGGCCATGTTTAGCGGTGCCGCCATCGCGTTATGGTTGGGGGCAACCCCTGATATCGCGGGTTCTATTTTGCCTAAATCGGTTACTACCCCTATCGCGATGGCTGTTGCTGATTCGGTTGGTGGGATCCCTGCGATTAGTGCCGCCTGCGTGTTATTTGTTGGGATCTTAGGCGCCATGTTTGGCCATAGCTTATTTGATGTGCTGCGTGTACGAACCCACGCATCAAGGGGACTCGCGATGGGAACCGCTTCCCACGCCCTAGGCACTGCCCGCTGTGCCGAAGTGAATTACATTGAAGGTGCTTACAGTTCCCTTGCATTGATGACCTGTGGGGTTATCACCTCACTTATAGCCCCGTTTATCTTTCCTGTTATTTTACATCTTTTTAGCTAAGCTTAATTCACTAAGCCAATATCCAAGCAAATGAGTAAGAGGAATTTATTAGCCTCTTACTCACTAACACACGGAGAAAACATGAGATATATCTCTCAATTAAAGAATTTGTTTCATATGTTTCATTTAAAATGGTGACTTAAGTCACATATTGTTGAGCGCATTATTGAATAGAATAAAAATAATTAATTAGGGAGGTAACACATGCATTCACGATTTAAGGCCGCTTGGGCCGAACTTCCAGAAAAGTTACAGTCGGTACTTAGACCAATCATTGATAATTCTGATTTCCGAGGTATGTTAACAGCGGAACAAGTCAAACAGATTAAAGCTGAAGCAGGTGTAAGCGACGCTGAATTAGCCTTTGCGTTGTTGCCTTTCGCTGCGGCTTATGCAATTACTCCAATCTCCCATTTTCACGTTGGTGCAATCGCTTGCGGCGCAAGTGGTAATTTATATTTCGGCGCCAATATGGAATTTAGCCATGTTTCAATGGGGCAAGTGATCCATGCAGAACAGTGTGCAGTGACACACTCTTGGATGAAAGGTGAAACGCAGATTACCTCAATTACCGTGAATTACACACCTTGTGGGCACTGCCGCCAATTTATGAATGAATTGCGTGAAGGCGGTAAAATTATGGTGAATTTACCGGGCCGCACACCCGCAGTACTACACCACTATTTACCCGACTCATTTGGGCCGTCTGACCTCAATATTACTACTTTACTACTCGACCCTGTTGACCATGGCTATAAAAACCAAAGCCGTGACCGGTTATTAAGTGCAGCAATTGAGGCTGCAAACCAATCCCATGCACCTTATAGCCGATCCCATTCAGGAATTGCGTTACAATTAAAAGATGGCTCACTGTTTACCGGACGCTACGCAGAAAATGCCGCATTCAACCCAAGTTTACCACCACTGCAAGCCGCTTTAATTATGATTAACCTTGCAGGTAAAGATATTCACGCCATCGACCAAGCTAAGTTTGTTGAAAAACAAGATGCGATTATCAAACATTGGTGTGTGACCGAAAATACATTACAGGCACTAGGTTGCCAAAATATTGAATTAGCTTATTTGGATTAATTTGATATTGATTTAAAAGTAACGGTTATTGCTACTAATATGAATAGTCAGCAATAACCGTTTCATGTTATGACAAACCATCATAAATAATTATTTTTATTATTAGCAATTTTATAATACTAATTAAAATTAAAAGAAGCCCCTGACGAATACCCCCTATAACTAAATTCAGGTACACTTGGTATTGAAGGTATTGAGTATCTATCATTAAATGAATTCATTGAGTTATTCATTGATGACATATTGTCTCTTAGCTGACCAACCATGTTCTCGAAATGACGATTATTTTCTATTGTATCCTTAGGAAAGTCTTTAAATCCTGGCGTTCCCGGAAGAACAACGCTTGGGCGTTCTAAATAATGATTTGTTGGTGTTTCATTTTTATCAACTGTTAATCTATCAAACAGATTTGTTGTACGAGGTGCTAATTGTCTATTCGGTTCGACTTTCGGATAAGTGCTTTCCAATATCGATTTCTCTACCCTATTATGTGGATGCTTAATTGGTGGTGTTGATGGCGCTCCTTGATTGATAGGCTGGGTTTTGGTTTGCGATATTTTGCTCTCAACCCCATAAATATCTAAATCGCTTTTAGGGATAACTTTTTTTAATTCATTCAAGTAGGCTGCTATATCTTCCTTGAGTGTTATTCCACTTTCTACAAAATAATCACCAAAAACAGCCCCCACTTCTTTTATATTATCAATTGTTAATAATGTCTCCCCCCAATTAACATAATATTTTATCGATTCTATCTTTGGGTTTTTAATTATTTCGAGAAACATTTCGTCACTTAAGAAAATAGAAAACTGAAATTCAGCCTGATCATTACCTGCAGATTTTAACATTTCAAGATGAATTTCTTTATGTCTGCTTTCTGGTAAAATCTGGTAAGGGATTGTTAATGTCCATCCATACCTTGATATACCATTACGTTCAAAAGCATTATAATGAATACGTTGTGTTTCTTGTGATGTTAAATCTCCCTTTATAACCCCATCACTATCACTTCGTGATATAAATGTTAAAATAGTTTCTTCTGCCAAATCCAATTTTAATTTATCCAAAATAATTTTACTTTCATTTATTCCATTTTTTTCCAACTCTGTATCTATAAAATTACTTGCAACCTTTCCAGATAAAGATTGTTCTTTAATCAATCCATTTGCAATAACAGCGTATTTGGAACCTTCACTTTCCAAATAATCATAAATAACTTCAGACTTTTGTATCTTTTTAAACTCCTCATATATTCTAATAGCATCATCTTTTTTCGTAACAAACTCATCAGTATAATTACCAACTGACCTTTTTCTCCTTCTATTTTTAATATCTTTTTCCAACACCTCTAATTTGATTTTATTTTTCAAATCAATCTTATCAGAGTAAAATAATTTATTTTCTTGATAGTTTATTAAATCATACACATTCCCTATTTTAATATCCATTTCATCTTTGTATTTAACATACTTCATATGAACAGTATATATTAAATCACAAAGATATTTATCTTTTAATATTATATCTTTCTGCTCTTCAATTAACTCACACCCCCTTTCATACATAAATAGATTATAGTTATTTTTCAAGTACCACGCTATAGGAGTGCCTTTTTTATTAGTATATTTATCATAAATATCCAATAGGGAATTTATAGTTTTAAAATAATGAATCACTTGGCCTTTGAATGAATCACTATTATTTAATTTACTATCCCAATACTCCCCTCTTTCTTCAGTAGTAAAAAATAACATTGCTATATTAGTATCCCAATATCCCATAAACATATTATTTTTTTCTAAAACATGCATATAGTGCTTATAAATATCCTCACTAGATATATTTATAAACCCTCTTTTATCCATATTATTTTTAAACTTACTTTCTATTAACACCATGTACTCTTTAGCTAAATCCTGTTGAACCCTATATAATATTCCTCTTAAATACATGTATTTCAGTTCATCACTATAAACATCTAAACCATAATTAAAGTATAATCGACTTAAGAAACTATGCTCATTATAACTCCCAGGCGCCGTTAATGAATACCTATCCCCCTTGTCAGCAAGATATCTGTAAAACGCTTCCAAATATCCTTCATTTAAAATAGCCTTCAAATTTACAACATCATTATAATTAATTGAAAAACTAGCCATATCTTTACTCATAATATTCATCCTTAATAAAATCAATCACAAAAACCTTAGTTTCTTTCATTATATCTCTCCATTTTTTATGTTTATCAAAACTAAACCTAACCTCTGCTAGTATTCTCACTTCCAATATTGAAAAACTCATATTACAACTTAAATATTTATTTTCTAATGGTAGCCATAAGCATTCTAAGATAGCAATAACTTCATTTTCATTTTCGAACCAAAAAAAAGTTCTTTTCTTTTGAGTTCTTTCTCCACTATATAGTTTTTCAGATATATTATATTCATCAAAATAGTCAACATATTGAAGTTCGGAATCATCGTCATAAAATATTTGACTTCGCTTTCCTAAATATGATGCATTTAGATAATTTCTCATTTTTTGTGTTAATGAATAATCTTTCTCTCGAATTGGTCTCAATATAATTCTTATCGTTTTTTCATCTATTTCAAGGTGGATTTTTTTTTGGAATCAACACTTGTCATATAAGGCCAATGCGTTATTAATGTTAACTCTCTAAAATTAGCATCGCATCCTTCTTTATTTTCAATAAACCTTGGGTCAAAATAGCTATACCCTTCATATTCAGCAAATGGAAAAACATACTCGCTAGGAACTTCTATAATATTCTTATTAAACTGCCCACAGACAAAGCCGGGGCGGTTCTCGCCATTTACAATGCAGGAAAATAATAATAACGGTAGAATTAAACAAAAATATAATTTCATAATAATTGACACCTTAATACTTATATAACATTTAGTTTTCAAACTTATTTAAATGAAAACTATGATTTAGCAGAAGCTAATGTTTTACTCATACGTTCATACCATTTATTAATAATTATTTTCTGTTTTTTAGTGGCCTTCTTTTCCTTTTCTAACATCACTTTCATCAAGCTGTATATTACCGATAATTCATGGCCACGGTCTCCGGAAGCTGCCATAATTTTTTGCCAATAAAATTCTTTTTCTTTTTCATCTAATACAGAAAATACCACACCTAAAACCCAAGCTTCTTCGGGTATTTTATTACGTAACATGACCAGATAGTGTATTTCATCTGCTTCTTTATAAGTCATATCATGAGAGACTTTTTCACCTGTACTCTGTTTCTTCGCTTTTCGCTTCAATACTTGAAGCATTTCTAATGCATGGTCATAATTTATTTTGTCTATCAATGTGTTATTAATTGTTTTGTTTTTTTCTTTCATCACCAAATAAAAATAATCTGTTATAACTCGACCAAAAATTGATGAGCCATATTTGTTTTCATAGAAATAGCTGTCAATATTCCTTAGTGTTTCGATTGGGTTATAGTCTGCTCTTGAATGATTCATTCCTCCTAGAAATGCCATAATAAGTAATATATAAATACGCTTATTTCTTAACACCCCATTAATTAAATTCATAAAACTCCTTAGTGAAAAATGAAATATAAAATAAAATTCAACTTATATAAATTTAAAACTTGCAGCAATATATGATATTTAAAAATATAATTTAACTTTCAGTGAATCCGTTTTTTCTCTCTGTAACTGACTAAAAATAAGAAAAAACATGAAAAAATTGAACCCGCAGAAAAGCTAAACTAACGTTTGAAAACGTAAAAATAACGATGAGACATTCATTATTTGCCTAAGCGTGATCTACCTACCGTAATGCGTATGCCGTTATCGGCTTTCATTCCCTTTCGCGCATAAACTCCTTATCATATGCACAATATTTTTCAGTAAATTTTTTAACGCTTTTTTATCATTATTTACTGTACATATTTGCTGTTTACCTTAGGATCTACCCTGACTTTGTTGATTAATCGTCCGAAGAGTGATATTTCATGGAACATGAGTACGAAACAAAACGCCCTCTCTATATACCCTACGCTGGCCCAATTTTGCTTGAATTCCCTTTGCTGAATAAAGGAAGCGCCTTCACCGAAGAAGAGCGTGCAAATTTTAACTTGCATGGTTTACTTCCTGAACAAGTTGAAACCATCGAAGAACAAGTTGAACGCGCCTATCGCCAATTAATTGATTTTAAATCAGATATTGATAAACACATTTATCTGCGAAATATTCAAGACACCAACGAAACCTTATTTTATCGCCTTATAGATGCTCACCTCACTGAAGTAATGCCTATTATTTATACCCCAACCGTGGGTGAAGCTTGTGAGCATTTCTCTGACATTTATCGTCGTGCACGTGGTTTATTTATTTCTTATCCGAATCGTGAATACATCGACGACATGCTACAAAACGCCACTAAACAAAATGTGAAAGTGATTGTTGTTACTGATGGCGAACGTATTTTAGGCCTTGGTGACCAAGGTATCGGTGGTATGGGCATCCCAATTGGGAAACTCTCTCTCTATACCGCGTGCGGGGGTATCAGCCCTGCTTATACCTTACCTATTGTTATTGACGTAGGAACCAACAACCCACAGCGTCTGAATGACCCTCTGTATATGGGATGGCGTCACCCACGTATTACTGGTGATGAATACAACGAGTTCCTTGATGAATTTGTTCAGGCAGTTAAACGCCGCTGGCCAAACGTATTATTGCAATTTGAAGATTTCGCACAGAAAAATGCGATGCCTTTATTAACCCGTTACCGTGATGAACTATGCTGTTTCAATGATGATATTCAAGGCACCGCGTCAGTTGCATTAGGTAGTTTAATTGCCGCCAGCCATGCCGCAGGCAGTAAGCTAAGTGACCAACGCGTGACTTTCTTAGGTGCAGGCTCAGCGGGTTGCGGTATCGCAGAACAAATTATCGCTCAAATGAAATCTGAAGGGTTAAGCGACGAAGAAGCGCGTTCGCGCATTTATATGGTTGATCGTTTTGGTTTATTAACCGATAAACTGCCTAATTTACTCGATTTCCAAGCCAAATTAACCCAAAGCAGTGGAAATTTAACCGACTGGGATGTTAACAGTGACTCAATTTCACTGTTAGATGTCGTACGCAATGCCAAACCAACCATATTGATTGGTGTGTCTGGCCAAGCTGGGTTATTCACAGAAGAAATCATTAAAGAGATGCATAAGCACTGTGAACGCCCTATTGTGATGCCGTTATCTAACCCAACATCACGTGTTGAAGCTCGCCCTGAAGACATTATCAATTGGACTGATGGCAAGGCCTTAGTCGCAACAGGAAGTCCATTTAGCCCAGTGTCTTACAAAGACCAAGTGTTCCCAATTGCACAATGTAACAACTCCTATATCTTCCCGGGTATTGGTCTTGGTGTGATTGCCTCTGGTGCTAAACGTGTCACTGATGGCATGTTAATGGCTGCCAGCCGTGCTCTCGCCAGCTGTTCGCCACTAGCCAAAAATGGCGAAGGTGCGCTATTGCCTTTACTGTCTGATATCCAAGATGTTTCACGCATTATTGCTAAACAAGTGGCAAAAGAAGCACAAGTTCAAGGTGTGGCAACGGTCACTTCGGATAGCGCGCTTGATGAAGCTATTGAACGCAATTTCTGGAAGCCTGAGTACCGTACCTATAAACGAACTTCGTTTTAATTTGTCATAATGACGTTGAAAGGAGCTCTTAGAGCTCCTGAGGTTGTTGACAAAGCGGGATAAAAGCGTGGTTTTTCCCGCTTTGTGTTATCAGCCGAAAATCAATAAATTGATTTTCCTAATTTATTTTCAAAACCTATCAGACTTGCTGCTCTTTAGAGCTCTTTTTTTGTTTTTTATGACCCCTACAAAATGATATCTGCATTCTCAGATAATGATAAATTGCGCTAAACAAATCACTTATTTAAGATAACGGCCATGACTGATTAATAGGACATTTACATGACTGGCGACCTCAATACTGCTATTCCACAGAAACCTAAGTTTTCCCTATGGGCAATAGCCCTAACGCTTTTTATTGCAGTGCTGAATATTGTTGTTTATTTTTACCAGCTCAATTATGCCGCCCCACTCGATTCCCAAGAAAATAATTTATTGCTATTTGGTGCCAATGTTTACCAACTTTCATTAACGGGGGATTGGTGGCGTTATCCAGTCAGTATGGTATTGCACTCAGGTGGTATGCACCTTGCTTTAAATACATTGGCCTTGTTTGTTATTGGGATTGAATGCGAACGCACCTATGGAAAATTTAGGATGCTCGCGATATACCTATTTTCAGGTATTGGCGCCGCATTTTTTAGTGCTTATTGGCAATATAGCGAAGCCATTAAGGAAGCAGCAAGCCGAGCATCAATGAATGCATGGAACAGTTTATATTTACCTGATAACACAGTGTATATTACTGTTGGCATTGGTGCATCTGGTGCCATTATGGGGTTAGCTGCGGCTTCTGTCATTGATTTATTAAAAAGAATTAATCACCCCAACCTTTCTCTTGAAGAACGCAACCAATTAAAACGCCCGCTATATAATATTATTGGGATGATTGCGTTAACTCTTATCAATGGTTTGCAGTCAGGTATTGATAACGCAGCTCATATTGGTGGCGCAATACTCGGTGCAGTTATCAGTGGCGCTTTTGTACTAGCTCCCCATGCAACAGCTCGAGCAAAACTGCTGTCTAGTGGCTTAATTGTATTTATAGCCGCCGCCTTACTCGCTATTACACTCAGCCAGTTTTCTTCCTTACAAGACGAAGACCTAAACTATGAGCGCCAGTTTATTTACCAAGAAATGACAAAAGAGCTTAATCAGCGATAAACGCACCGTTTTTAATGAAGAGTCAGTCCTATTATTAACAACATCAATAATAGGACTCATGACCCTAGAAGGTGAATAAATTCATTGTCATCATTACTGCACTACAGGTAATTAATAACAATGTAATGTATTGAAAGGTGCGTTCAGATAAACGGATCAGTAAATATTTAGCCAGTGGCATCACAATCAATGCCCCTGCACACAATATCAGCGCCAATTTTAAATCCGTATAGCCATCTTGCGCATAAGCTAAAGCAGAGGAACCGGATAACACGGTTGTTACAAAAATCGATGTGCCAATTGCTTGCTTAATATTTAGTTGCATATAGCGCAATAACATAGGGAGAACAACCACCCCACCACCAACACCCGTTGCACCAAGTACAACACCCGCCAAGATAGCTGGCACAGCCATGGATTTTAGCTGGTCCCCTTTCGCCGTTTCTTGTTTGATGATCGAAACAAAAAACATTCGCTGAATAAATAAATAGAGCGAAAAAATAATGGCAGCAGCCACTAAGAGATTAATCCCCCACTCAACTTGTTTTTCATACCCCGGTAACCCCCCCAGCCATGTTACAAACAAACTAGAGAGAAAGGTGCTCGGTAACATAATCGCTAACACAATCATTGCCCCTTTAAAGGGAATATTGCCTAGTCGAAAATGCATATAAGAAGAAGAAACCTTCATTAACATCGAAAGAAAATTGGCAGTGGCTACTGCCGCTAATGCATTTAGCCCAAAAAAATAGGTCAGTATCGGTAATACAATCACACCACCACCGACACCCGTTGTGCTAATAATCAGCCCAATCAGTGCACCTATCGCTAACTCCGTTACAATCATTAACTCTTGCCTTGTATCAGTGCTCGTCGCCCTTTTTGTAATGCTTCATTTGCATCACTATCTGCTAACGTGAGGTATTTAAAAAATAATGTATCGAAAGTAATCATCTGTAACACTTGGGGGGTGATGATGCCTAATTGGGAGTGTTGCTCATCATAAAAATAAGGCAAGGCGAAGTCCGCTAACTTCATCGCTTCATCTTGGCCAAAACGCGTCAGTGCGACTGTCGGGCATCCGGTTTCTTTTGCAGAACGAAGCATGCTATTGATTTCTTGAGTATTTCCGCGTGCCGTTACCGCAATAGCAAGGTCTTCTGGCCCCAAATTTGCCGAGTAACTTAGCTGAACATGCAAATCATAACTAAACAGTGCATGTTTATTAATGCGAATTAATTTATGGAAAATATCACTGGCAACAATAGCTGAAGACCCGACACCAAACAGCACAATACGTTTGGCCTGGTACATTTTTTGCGCAATCGTATCCACAACTGGTGGTTCAAGCAGATCCAGTGATTTTTCAATAGCCGAAATAAACATGTGCCCCGTTTTAGCGATAATCTGAGAAGTATCATCGTGGCGACTCAGATTACCGTATAGGCTTTCGGCTTTGTGTTGTTTCTCATCCGACAAATAATCGACTTTAAATTCAGGATAGCCACGGTACCCCATTTGACGTGAAAAGCGGATAACAGATGCACTACTTACCCCAGCCGCCTGCGCCAACTCCGCTGCATTCATCGCGATAAGACTTTCGCGGTTATCCAGCAAAAAGGTGGCAATACGTTGTTCTGTGCCTTTACCGCGTGTCTGCAAGCTTTCCAGTTTTACCGTCAGTGTCGACATGGCTTTTCCTTCTAATTATTTTTCTGGATCAGTGAAGCCTATTATCATACTGGCAATGAACCCGACAATCCATGCACCCGCAACAGCAATTAAGAAATCCAATATTTGGCCATCACCCACTAATGGAATTAATGATAACCCGGCAGTACCAAATGGAATGATGATCCCGACATGGAAGAACGCCATTAATGCGCCGCCAGCTGCGCCACCAATACAACCTGCAATGAATGGTTTACCTAATGGTAATGACACACCAAATAAAAGTGGTTCACCGACACCAAAAATACCCACAGGTAACGCACCGACTAATGTTTTCTTCAAGCGTTGGTTTTTGGTTTTTAAATAAACCCAGAAACATGAACCCACTTGCCCCATTCCACCCATGGCTAAAATTGGGAACAAGTAATTCAGGCCAAACGTTTGTAAAATTTCAGCATGAATTGGGATCAAGCCTTGGTGTAAACCCGTTAATAATAAGAATAAGAAACTTCCCCCCAAGATACCGCCAGTCGCCACGGCACCACCGCCACTATTTAATAAAGCGACAGAAACACCTTGCGCTAAAATTTGGTTTAAGTAATGTCCTGCAGGTTGGAACACTACAATTGCCACCATCGCTGAGACTAAAATGGTCACAAATGGCGTCACGATGAGGTCTAAGCTTTCTTTAATGATACTTCTAAACCACACTTCAAATTTAGAAGAGAAAACGACCACCATAAGCACTGCAAAAATTCCCCCACTACCCGGGACTAACTTCGAGCCAAATAAGGTGATATCCGCTAAACCTGGCATTGAAAGTAATCCAGCCATGACCGCACCAATTGAGGTAGATGCACCAAGCTCTTTCGCAGTATTCACCCCAATCATAATTGAAAGATAAACAAAGACTGCACTACCAATCAATTTTAATAACTTAAATAATTCAGGGAATTGTTCAACAACGCCTGGTGCCACTAAACGCACAATATTGATCAACCCCATAATCAAACCACAACCAATCAGTGCAGGAATGGTTGGAACAAAAATGGCGGCCAACGTATTTAGCATACGTCGTATGGAAAATGCTTTTTTCTCTGCTGGTGCTGCACTTTCCGTTGTTGCAGAGGTACTACCTTGCATGCGTTTGTTCATCACCGAAAAGACTTTCGCTGCGGTTCCCATTCCAACAATCACTTGTTGTTGCTCACCATTGAAAATAACGCCTTTTACACCCTCAATTTGTTTCAAAGCTTCAGCATCGAATTTACTGTTATCTTTTAAAACTAAACGGATACGCGTCATACAGTGAGTTAATGTTGCCACGTTCTCAAAGCCGCCCGCATATTTTTCTATTTCTCTGGCGAGTACTTCCAGATGTTCTATCTTATTAGCCATATGATTCCCCTGATGTTGACTGAGCCAGTAAACCCGCTCTTCATCACGCTATCCCATTACTTAACGGTGATTGCTAACATGCTGTCCAAGGTGGTGTTTGGATGCTGTTGAACAATATCCGTTGCTTGCTGTGCATTAATCTGTAGCTCATGCATTAAAATTGCGCGTCGTGGATGATAATCCACTTGTGCCAATAACCCTGCCGCGGTGTGTTCATCAATACCGCAGACTTCACTAACAATCCGTTCTGCGCGGCGCAGTAATTTGATATTACTAGCAACGACATCAACCATTAAATTAGTATGAATACGACCTAATCGCCCCATTACACAGGTACTTAGCATGCCTAAAATCATTTTTTGTGCAGTACCGCTTTTCATGCGAGTTGAACCCGATAACACTTCAGGGCCAACATCGGGTGCAATAGCTAATTTTGCGACATCACTGACTAATCCCCAGCCTCGCGTGGTAATAGCCACCGTTAACGCACCGATTTCATTGGCGTATTCAATACCTGCTAAAGTAAATGGTGTACGTCCACTGGCAGCAATCCCCACCACGACATCTTTTGCGCAAAGCTGGCGCTTTTTAAGCTCATCAATCGCTGATTCCGCTGAATCCTCAATATTTTCAACCGCTTTTAACATTGCATCTTGGCCACCCGCAATAATCGACTGTACCATTTCAGGCGAAGTACCAAATGTTGGTGGGCATTCTGCACTGTCTAATACAGCTAGCCTGCCACTGGTACCCGCCCCAATGTAAAACAAGCGTCCACCTTGCTTTAAGCACTCAGCAACAGCATCAACCACTTGGGCAATCGCAGGTAGAACGGCCTGAATAGCACCTGCAACCGTACTATCTGCTTGGTTAATAACGTTCACCATAGAGAGTGTATCCAAACGTGAAAACTGTTGCGTTTCCTGATTGAATTCATTGTGTAGACAGTCACTCAGAGTATTTTCGGCTAGAGACATTCAAACGCCCTCATGAAATTTAATTTCATTAAAAAATACATTAAATGAATTTTTATTTCAATTTAAATCACTGCGATTTCATACAACTTAATTGCAGGTTATGATCTTTCTCACAATATTACGTTTGTATTGAAAAGCTACCGGTGACGAAAGCCACCGGCGATAACGCTATTTTACGAACTTGCAGGTTCCGAAGGCTGATGGGATGTGAAAATCAGGTTTAACGGAATCAGGTTTGATCCAGCTAATCCATTTACGCACTTGCTTTGGCTCACCTGCACTAAACTCTCCGCGCAAAATGGCACACATTAGTGTCTGTTTGTCCGCATCTTGCCATAAATCGAGTTTAGTAAATTCATCTAAATCAATTTTTCCTGTTAATACATAACCATTTGGCGTTATTTCACCCACCGTTTGTAATGTTTCCCAGTTCCAACTTGGGTCAACTTCACGATAATAATTAGCTTTTGCATCGAAAGTACGCCCTTTCGGGTCCATTTCCGCCGTGTAATACGGTTTTAATTCAGGACTAGTCGCGAAAAAGAGTTCAACTCGGTCAGAATCTAACACCGCCTGGTCTTTATCTGAGTTATCACCTAGCTGAATATCTTTATCATCTGCAATAAATCGGAAATATAATGTGTCATCACTCCACAGGGCACGAAAATCTGTTTTAGGAGCCGCTTCCTTTTCCCATGGGTAAGTAAAATCGGTTAATACTTCTGCTTTTTCCCAGACTTCCGTACTTTTTGTCGCATCATTGAGTGATTTTAACTGATCGGTATGATTGATTTGGTATTCTTTCGCCGCCACACTTGCTGTAACAAGTACAGCACTTGTGGCTAATAATGTCGTTAGTTTCATACTTTCCTCACCTTCCTGATTAAAAATCTGTTATTCACAAAAAACCATTAAAGAAACAATATTTCACAATCAATTCAAAATATAGAATTAAAATTTCATAATATATAGCTTCATTCTATAAAAACTATCATGATGTGAAGCTGCTCACTCTTTGATGAGAATGTGATTTATCTTTTTCATCCAATGTCTGATTAATTTTGATTCAATTAATAGGCTTAATATTAGTTAACCCCGATTGTAATGTAGACATTGACATGATTTTACGTTACGCGACTTGCGTCACTAATTTAAGTCAAGTAGCCTAGAGATACTGGCCTATTGAGGCTAACAATTTCTAAATTATGACTCTTTATTATCAAGGCTAGGACATGAGGAAACGTCTGTTTTTTGGTCTTATTATTCTTGCAGGGATCGCATTTACGACCATATTGTTGCTTGATCGCTGGATAAGCTGGGATACCGCCCCCTATATCTATGAAGATGTAGAAAAATTGCCTGCGCGCGATGTCGGGATGGTACTTGGCACATCCAAATATTATTCCTCTGGCGTTAATAACCTCTACTATACCTATCGTATTAAAGGCGCAGCTGAGGCATACCACAGTGGAAAAGTTAAGTATTTACTTCTTAGTGGTGATAATGGCGCACATAATTACAATGAGCCAATCAACATGCGTAAAGATTTAATAAAAGAAGGGGTTCCAGCCTCTAAAATTGTGCTCGATTTTGCAGGTTTTAGGACATTAGACTCGGTGGTACGTACTAAAAAAGTGTTTGATACCGATAACTTTACCATTATTACCCAGCGTTTTCATTGTGAACGAGCGGTTTTTATCGCCAAACATAAAGGTATTGATGCGCAGTGTTTAGCGGTTCCGACACCATCTGGAATGTATAAAGTAAGAGTACGTGAAGTATTTGCACGGCTAGGAGCTCTGGCGGATTTATATATTTTAAAACGCGAACCTAAATTTTTAGGTGAGCAAGAATCCATCCCTGCTCCCATTAAAATGCCTGCAGGAATTAAAGGCTATCCGGCTGTTTCACCGGATGAAGTCAATAAATTGAATTAGACCTATAAGTAGATGAACCTTCATCTACTTATTAACTTTCCCGTCAATTTGCGCCAACACCATTCAAGTGGCCCCTGGCTAAAAAACATTAACCAATAATAAGAAAACAATAAATTTGCTCCCCAAATAACGGGAACCAAAACAAGTAATTCAACCCGTGTAAATTGCCCAAAATAGCCTAAGTGGTAAAACAGTGTGGTACAAATTAGCGTTTGCAAAATATAATTACTCAACGCCATACGACCCACATATTGCAGCCCATGGATTATTTTGTTGTTTACCACTATCCCCCAAAAGCCATACACCAGAGCTATATATCCTAAAGATTGAAATGGAATAACTAGCTCATTAATAATATAACCAATGATTGATGTTGAAAAATAGCTCCAATTGAATTGGCTTTGTATGTATAGCGAAACTATTTGAATCAATAACGATGGCAAGATAAATATGCAGGCTATTTTGCGATAATGTTGAGCGGTGAATTGCCCTCGTAACCAACCATTTTTCATTAACAACGCGCCAATAATCATCAACGCAGATAATTGCCAGCCATATTGGATAACCAGCATTTCAACCATCTTGAGCATCTCTGATGCTCGATAATACACACCATCCATTCCCCCAGAGGTATGTATAGTATATTCAAATGCTAATTGCTTATCCGAGGTTTGCCAAAAACCTGAGGGATCTACACCACTTCCCAACACGAGCAAGATAAGTAACCCAATCAAATATAGTGATAGTGCTATTTTCAATAAAAAACCATCATCATATTGATTAAGCAAATAGGTTACCAACAAGCCCGTTAATGCATAGGCCAAAAGAATATCACCGTCCCAAAAGCCAACCCCATGAATCACCCCGAACAGAGCTAAAACAAATAAACGGCACTGGTTCCAACGAAGAGAACGAGGCTGCAACAACACGAGAGTTGCCCCAAAGAGGATGGAAAAAATAGCGAGAACTTTACCTTGAAAAAGGACATTGAAAACACCCCAGAGGTAAGCCTCTGACTCGGGTGTTGTATTGGTGTAATAAGGGTTTAAATACGCCGCTTGTGGTAAAGCAAAAGCAAAGATATTCATTAAAAGAATACCTAAAATCGCTATACCACGGACGGCGTCAAGCGCGTCAATACGACTTGACGGTGTCGTTGTTGTCATAAATTATAAATGACGAACTGCACGTAAAAATTCTTGCCGTGTGTTTTGGCTTGATTTAAACAACCCGCCTAATGACGTTGTTGTTGTTGCACTTGTCGCGTCACGAATACCACGTGCTTTCACGCAATAATGCACTGCATCTATGCAAACAGCCACATTCGTAGTTCCCAGTAATGTTTGCAAAGCAACCAAAATTTGCTGTGTTAAACGCTCTTGCACTTGTGGGCGTTGTGAAAAAAATTGCACAATCCGGTTAATTTTCGATAAACCAATAACTTTATCTTTTGGAATATAGGCAACCGTTGCTTTTCCATCGATCGTAACAAAGTGGTGTTCACAGGTGCTTGTAAGCGTAATATCACGCACGGTGACCATTTCATCCACTTTCATTTTATTTTCAATCAGAGTGATTTTTGGAAAGTTCGCGTAATCTAGCCCTGAAAAAATTTCATCAACATACATTTTTGCGATGCGACGAGGGGTATCAGCTAAACTGTCATCGGTTAAATCCAAATTCAGCAGCGTCATGATCTCTGTCATGTGCCCTTCAATCAGTTTCTTGCGTTCGTCGCCTGATTTTGGCTGGATACGCAAAGGCGTTTCTAAGCCTCTTGCCTCCAGTGCGGCATGAACTAATTCGGCCTCTTTACTCAGAGATGACATGTGATCCTCCACAAATGGTATAACTATTTTTATAAAATGCAGGTGTGCGGTACTCTAAAACAGCAGGTACAGATAATCCAGTACAACATGGATAATTACCGTGAAATATTTGCATTTATTCATGCAATTCATTCACCCTGTCAATCTATTCTTTAAAAGGTTTTACACCTTATATACGGTGATTAATAGCACATTTTTTATTGATACATTAATTTTAAAAGATAAATATAAAGTGCCTAGAATATTTAACATGATTATAGCAGCAACAGTTTTGTTATTTTGTGCATAATTTTCTCTGTGCTAATACCAGCTGATTGACTAAATCTCACTAAAAGCTATCTGTAATCAATTTCTATTCATTCACCCACTAATGGATTTCTGCCATAATATGCATTACGAACACATTTTAAGCCTCAAGGCAGATAACAATAATGAGGGTCATTATTTATGGATCAGTGTCATACTAACGATTTGATTTCTCTAGATGTTGCATTGGAAAAATTACTATCTCAAACAAAAACCGTCACAGATACCGAAATCATTCCACTGACCTCCTCTGCACAGCGCATCATTGCGACAGACCTGATTTCCCCTATCAATGTCCCACCATTTGATAATTCTGCTATGGATGGCTATGGCTTACGTTTTGCCGATTGGGATGGGAAAACACCAATGTCAGTGGCAGGTAAATCATTTGCCGGCAACCCAATGGAAGGCGAATTAAAAGCAGGTTGCTGCGTGCGTATTATGACGGGCGCCCCAATCCCACAAGGTGTGGATACGGTTGTGATGCAAGAGTCTACAGAGCAAACGGACGAAGGCATTGTATTTACCCAACCTATTAAACAAGGTAGTAACGTTCGTAAAGCAGGGGAAGATATTGCCCAAGGCAGTGCAGTGTTCCCAGCAGGAACGTTACTCACAACAGCCCAACTGCCGTTAATTGCTTCACTGGGGATTGCAGATGTCACCGTATATCGTCGCCTTAAAGTTGCCGTTTTTTCAACGGGCGATGAGCTACAAGCCGTTGGCCTTCCTTTAGCAGATGGGCAAATTTATGATACTAACCGTTTCACCGTTCGCCTGATGCTTGAAAAACTTAACTGCGAAGTACTTGATCTAGGTGTGATACCGGACTCGCCAGAAAAACTCAAACAAACCTTTATCGAAGCTAACCAACACGCTGATTTGGTCATCAGTAGTGGCGGCGTTTCCGTGGGTGAAGCTGACTATACCAAACAAATTTTGGATGAATTAGGCACGATTGGTTTTTGGAAGTTAGCCATTAAACCAGGAAAACCCTTTGCATTTGGTAAGTTAAGTGACGCTTGGTTTTGTGGGTTACCGGGGAACCCTGTTTCTGCCGCACTCACCTTCTACCAATTGGTTCAACCACTGATTGCACGCCTTTCAGGACACAGCCAATGGCGTGCCCCGCTACGCTTCAAAGTTCCGGTTACCACCGCGTTGAAGAAAAGCCCTGGTCGTTTAGATTTTCAACGAGGAATTCTAAGCGCTAATGAACAAGGACAATTGCAAGTCGCCACGACGGGTCACCAAGGCTCACACGTGTTTAGTTCATTTAGTTTAGCTAACTGCTTTATTGTCCTTGAAAGAGAACGTGGCCGTGTTGAAGCGGGTGAAATGGTTGAAGTCGAAATGTTTAACTATTTATTAAAAAGTGAATAATAACAGTGCAAGAGCTTAGCGATCCGGAAATGTTGCGGTACAACCGCCAAATTATCCTCCGTGGGTTTGATTTCGATGGGCAGGAAAAACTTAAAGCTGGCAAAGTGCTGGTTATTGGCCTTGGTGGTTTAGGCTGCGCTGCAACTCAATACCTTGCCGCAGCAGGTGTTGGTCACCTGACATTGGTGGATTTCGACACCGTGTCATTATCTAACTTACAACGGCAAGTGTTGCATCGTGATGCGACCATTGATATGCCAAAAGTTGATTCTGCAAAAACACAGCTTGCAGCCATTAACCCACATATCCAAATTGATACCGTCAATGCACAGCTAGATGATGCACAACTTGATGAATTAATCACACATCATGATGTGATCTTAGATTGCACTGATAACGTCGCCATTCGTGAACAGCTCAACCGGTTGTGTTTACCGCATAAAAAACCATTGGTTTCAGGTGCAGCTATCCGCATGGAAGGACAATTATCTGTTTTCACTTATGAAGAAAGTACTCCTTGCTATCACTGTTTAAGCCGTTTATTTGGTGACAATAACTTAACTTGCGTTGAAGCTGGGGTCATGTCCCCTTTAGTCGGGACCATTGGTACGCTAGAGGCGATGGAAGCAATTAAATTATTAGCTAATTATGGGAAGGTTAATTCAGGAAAAGTATTGCTATTTGATGCAATGACAATGGATTTCCGCCAATTTAGACTTAGCAAAGACCCGCATTGTGAAGTCTGTGCTAAAGGCTAACGGCTAAATTTTCGAGCAAGTTGACTTTTTTCATCATTCAGGCGAGGCTTTTCTCGCCTTTTTCCTATTTCAATCACACTAAAATTAAGAATAATCCGAAAAAATAATTTAATTGTCCTTTCACCTTATACTATCCCTCTTTTGTGGTGCTTGATGGTTTAAATATCACCACTGTTTATTCTTTTGATAAAGTTACTGAGAGTATGAATATGCAATTCCCTCCTTGCCCGAAATGCCAGTCTGAATACACCTATACTGATAACGATATGTATATCTGCCCTGAGTGCGCGCATGAATGGAATGATGCCGAGCCTGTAGCTGATATTGATGAATTAATTGTAAAAGATGCCAATGGCAACCTGCTAGCTGATGGCGATACCATCACCGTGATTAAAGATCTCAAAGTCAAAGGCAGCTCTTCAATGCTAAAAATCGGTACCCGCGTTAAAGGTATCCGTTTGGTCGAGGGCGACCACAATATCGACTGTAAGATTGATGGTTTCGGTCAAATGAAATTGAAATCTGAGTTTGTGAAGAAAAACTAAGTTTACTTCGCCCATTAAAAAGCCCTCAATCAAAACTGAGGGCTTTTTGTTTCTAATCCAAAACGATATTTAAAGCACTACACCTTGGCTTGTCAGGTATTCATCATAACTACCTTTGAAATCAATTACTTTATCTTCTTTGATTTCTAAAATACGGCTCGCTAACGAGCTAACAAACTCACGGTCATGGGAAACGAAAATTAACGTTCCTTTGTATAATTCGAGGGCTAAGTTTAATGACTCGATGGATTCCATATCCAAGTGGTTGGTTGGTTCATCCATAATCAAAATATTTGGCTGTTGCATCATTAACTTGCCAAATAACATACGCCCTTGTTCACCACCGGATAACACTTTAACTTTCTTTTTAATGTCATCTTGAGAAAACAGTAAACGGCCTAAAATACTGCGCACCGCTTGCTCGTCATCCCCTTCATTTTTCCACTGACTCATCCAGTCAAACACGGTTAAATCTGTTTCAAAATCTTCTGCGTGGTCTTGGGCATAGTAACCAATGTTACTGTTTTCTGACCATTTAACCATTCCGCTAGTTGCAGGCTGCTCGCCCACCAACGTTTTTAAGAATGTCGTTTTACCGATACCATTAGCACCAATAACCGCCATTTTTTCGCCAACTTCCAGTAATAAATTGATGTTTTTGAATAATGGCCCTTGATCATAACCATTGGTCACTGCTTCTAATTCAAGTGCATTTCGGAACAATTTTTTCTCTTGTTCAAAACGAATGAATGGGTTTTGACGGCTAGACGCTTTCACCTCATCCAATTGAATTTTATCAATTTGACGTGCACGAGAAGTCGCTTGTTTCGACTTAGAGGCATTCGCGCTAAAGCGGCTAACGAAAGACTGTAACTCAGCAATTTGCGCTTTTTTCTTCGCGTTATCCGATAATAGGCGCTCACGCGCTTGGGTTGCCGCAATCATATATTCATCATAGTTACCTGTGAATAAACGCAATTCACCGTAATCTAGGTCAGCCATGTGCGTACATACGGTATTCAAAAAGTGCCTATCATGGGAAATAATGATCATCGTGCAGTTACGATCGTTCAGCACTTGCTCTAACCAACGAATAGTATCGATATCCAAGTTATTCGTCGGCTCATCGAGTAATAAGATGTCTGGGTCAGAAAATAGGGCTTGTGCCAACAGCACACGCAGTTTCCAGCCTGGTGCAACTTCACTCATCGACCCATAGTGTTGTTCGACAGGAATACCTACACCCAACAATAATTCACCGGCACGAGCTTCCGCGCTATAACCGTCCATTTCACCATAAGCGACCTCTAGATCAGCCACGCGGTAGCCGTCTTCTTCGCTCATTTCAGGTAAGGCGTAGATTCTATCGCGCTCTTGTTTGACGTCCCACAGCTCGCTATGACCCATAATCACGGTATCAAGTACGGTAAATTCTTCAAATGCGAACTGATCTTGGCGAAGTTTACCAATACGCTCATTTGGATCAGTCGTGCTCACATTTCCAGCTGTAGGGGTTAAATCTCCCCCTAAGATCTTCATAAATGTGGATTTACCCACGCCATTTGCGCCGATCAAACCATAACGGTTGCCTGTGCCAAATTTAACTGAAATGTTTTCAAACAGTGGCTTACTGCCAAACTGCATAGTGATATTGTTCGTTGTTAACACTGCTATGCCTTAAATTAAACGGTGTAAAATAGCCTGCGATGATTAGAGGCCCATGACTACGGCGTGCAAAATAACCCAAAATAATCATTTGAGCAGTAAAATGCATTCCATGCATGGTCATTAGAGTACGGCAGGTATAAATAGCGGCGCATTATGCCATATTACGCCGCTTAGATCTTGTGCTGTTTTCAGCAAATTGATTAACACGAAAGGAAAGACCGATTATATTGCCAAACTATAGTGTGATCCCCATAGTACGACTGATTTCAGTAAGCCCTTCTCGTTCATAAAACTTAATCGCTTTATGATTTTGCGCTAATACTGACAGCTCCAAGTGGCTCAGTTGTCGACTTTTCGCCCACGCTTTCATCGCAGTTAGTAATTTTTGCCCTGCTTTTTCACCACGGAAATTAGGATCAACCACTAGGTCAAAAATATAACCAAAATTTCGAGGAACAATGCAGCTATAAGGGTCAGCGATTTGCTGTTGTGCAATACAAAACCCTTTAATCTCACCGTTGAATTCAGCAACTAACACATAAAATTTATCGTCAATAATTGCATTTTCAATAAATTCCTTAGCCTGTTCAGCGGGTTGTAAGCGCTCAGGGTCAAGTAATGCCATCTCCGAAAACAAAATTTGGTAAAGTGAAAGAATAGAGTCCACATCATTTTTGATAGCTTCCCTTATCATGCATTCCTCTCTGTTATTTCAGTATTGATGCTAGTCGTAGGTTTTAATTGATGGGGCAATATAAGATTCAAAACTTTCTAATAATTCAGCAGGTGAATCATTCACAATCGCCATATGACGATATTTTTCATGCAGGAAACCTTCATCTGCCATTTTATTTGTCATATCAATCAATGGCTGCCAATAATTATTAATATTAAACAAGGCACACGGCTTAGCATGTAAACCAATTTGGCTCCAAGTAAATACTTCTGCGTACTCTTCAAGTGTGCCATACCCGCCAGGTAAAGCGACAAAGGCATCAGCAAGTTCGATCATTTTACTTTTACGCTGATGCATCGTTTCAACTTTATATAGCTCGCTTAAATTCTTATGAGAAATTTCGCGTTCTTCTAGCAATGATGGGATAACTCCAATCGCTTTTCCCCCTAATGACAAAACGGTATCAGCAATTGTCCCCATAATTCCCACACTAGCACCGCCATAAACTAATGTAATATCACGCTTAACCATTTCTTTAGCAAATTCAATGGCTTCTTGCTGATAGATCTCATTTTTTCCCATACTGGAACCACAATACACTGCAATACTTTTAATCTTTCCCATCTGTTCCTCATTTTCCATTTTTATTGTGACTTTTTAGAGAATTGAATTATACGAGCCTAATGCAGAAGCTCAAGCTTCGCCCTCTGTCATAATAAAATGAGACTAATTCATGTTTATAGCACTGCCATTCACCTAAACCAATATATTGACAGCCAATAGAGCACGTTTACACCCTTGTTAGCGATAACTGAACCATAAAGAAATATAAAGCCACGCTATTTTATGAGATAATCTTTAAGAAATTATTTTTCACCACTAAATACCTATTTTCTAAATATTTATTATCAATTAAGTTACGTTTTCCGAGGTTTACTTATTTATGTCTGCCGATACTAAAAAGAGCGCATTTCCGCTATTGCCTATAGGGTTATTACTGCTTGCAATGACCTCTATTCAAAGCGGGGCTTCTTTAGCTAAAACTTTATTTCCCGTTATCGGCGCTCCCGGTGTTACTGGTTTACGTTTATTGCTTGCTACGATTATATTATTTGTTATTTTTAAGCCTTGGCGTTTAAAATTCAGAAGAAATTCACTGGTTCCATTGCTAACTTATGGCTTGTCCTTAGGAACCATGAATTATTTATTTTACCTGTCTCTTGAGCGTATTCCATTAGGGATAGCCGTTGCATTAGAGTTTACAGGGCCATTAGCCGTTGCAATGTTTTCTTCTCGTCGCCCTATTGATTTTCTGTGGATAGCGCTGGTTATTGTTGGGTTGTTATTTTTACTTCCTATTGGCGATGATATCGATTCCATTGACCCACTTGGCGCCATTTATGCACTTGGTGCAGGGGTTTGTTGGGGTATTTATATTATTTTCGGACAACGCGCAGGTGCTGGCTACGGTGCAGCAACCGTCGCAATCGGTTCATTTATTTCTGCCTTGATCTTCTTCCCTATTGGCTTAATGCAAACTGGAGTCGAGGTGATGTTTGACCCATCAATCTTACCTCTTGCGCTAGCCGTCGCGATTTTATCAACCGCATTCCCTTATACATTAGAAATGATCGCGCTAACTCGCTTGCCTGCTCGAACTTTTGGTACATTAATGAGCCTTGAACCTTGTATGGGCGCATTTTTGGGGATCGTTTTTCTACATGAACACTTAACGATGACTCAATGGTTGGCATTGTTATGTATTGTCTGTGCTTCTATTGGTTCAACCTCAACAGCGGTACCAAAGTCAAAAATAGAAAAAGTGTCCTAGCTACAAAATCTAATGGCAAACGAAGTCGTTAAGGTTAATAAATTCGATATGCTGATATTTATTAACCTTTTTTCATGTAAAGATTTATTCATCAATTTGAAATAATCATTTTTTATTTTTATTTTATTATTTAATTGGTGCTATAGCACTTATTGCTAAAAACTATCAGCATTCAAGATCCACAATAAATTAAAAGTTAATAAAACCTATCGAATAGGCCTATTAAACTAATCGTTTATTACATTATGACAAAGTCGGTTTATTATTTTATATTTATTGACAGATGAGGTTACTAAACAAATTCATATTTAAGAGAGGATGAATCATGAGTACAGCTAAATTATTTAAAGCATCTTCAAATGAACTTTTATATACACGCAATGATATGGAAGACAGCGTAAAATTGGAAACCATTGGAATACTTAATGTTATGGTAGTCCATTTTACCGATCTCTCTCTAATGACTAAACAAGCCCACTGGAATATGCGTGGTCGCAATTTTATCGCCGTACATGAAATGTTAGATGGTTTTAGAACCACGCTAGTTGAACACTTAGATGAATTCGCTGAACGCGCAGTTCAATTGGGAGGCGTTGCTATTGGTACAACCCAAGAAGTTAGCCGCTTCACTTCGTTAGAGGCTTACCCAATTAATATTCACAGTGTACAAGATCATTTGAAAGCATTAGCAGATCGTTATGCGATCGTCGCGAATGATATTCGAAAAGCAATTGATGAAGTGGAAGACGAAGATACCGCAGATATGTTTACCGCGGCTTCCCGCGATATGGATAAATTCCTCTGGTTTTTAGAAGCTAATATTGAGTAATGTCGTAAATAGAGTCAATTCAAATTGACCAATGGCCACTGCAAAGTGGCCATTTTATTTACTAACAATTAGCTATATAAATCAAACTATTATTGAAATTTAAATACCTTAAAAAAATACATTAACTTAATGATAATTATTTACTGTTTTTAGATATTTCAGGCTGTTCTATCGGAAATACAGGTAATGCATTTAATAATCTTTTGCCATAATTTTTAGTTAATAACCGTTTATCATAAATAATAATTTCACCATAACATTCATGACTACGAATTAACCTACCTGCTTGCTGTATCAAATTAAATGAAGCACTCGGTAAACTTTGAACTTCAAACGGGTATAGCTTCAACGACTTCAACCAATCACCTTCAGTGATAATCACAGGGTTTGTTACTGGTGGAAATGCAATTTTATGAATATGGACCTGCGTTAAATATTCCCCTTTTAGGTCTAACCCCTCAGCAAACGATTGTAAGCCAATTAAAGCACTAGATTGCCCTTGATTAATTCTTTCACAATGTGTTTCGACTAACCGATAACGTGGTTGATCTCCTTGAACTAAAAGCTGCAAACGCAAATCTTTTACGTGCTCAAGAAAACCTTCCATTGCTCTTTGACTACTAAATAAAACCAACACGCCACGGTGAGTATTTTTAATAAATTGTTCACGAAAAAACACCGCCATTTCCGCTAAGTGTTCCGCTTCATTGTTTATCGTTGGCTCATATTCCATTTTAGGAATAATAATTTTTCCCTGCTCAACATGGTTAAAAGGAGAGGACAATGTCACAAAGCGATCATCACTTTTTTCAGACAGCCCAGTAAGTTCCATAAAACGTGAATAACTGTTCAACGACCTCAGCGTTGCTGATGTAATCACAATATGAGGAATATTTCGCCATAACAAATGTTGTAATTGCTCACTCACCCGGATCCCAGCACAATGCATAAAGAAACGAGATTGGTTTTTCTCATAACGCCGACTTAACCATTTTGACACAGGGGCACCTGAACTTTGCTCTAATGCCGCCAGCCGCCAGAGCTTCGACATATTTTCAAAGTATCCCATAGCCCTACTAGTCACAATAATCGACCGATGTAAGCGAACAATATCTTGCTTCGCAGTTTGTTCCGTCAAATCATTTAAGATAGCTTCCGCTAACCCCTGTAGGGCATCTGTCTGCTTAAATAGCACCTGACAGCTTAATTGCATTGCTTCAGGCAATACACCTAGCGGAAATAAATACTCAGTTTCTTTTGACGTTTCTGGCAATAAGGCATTTGCTAGTAATGAAAAATCACGAAATGTTTCACGCAATTTTTCTGCATGTTGCTGTAATCGTTCAGGGTTAGCTAACTTTGGTGGCTTTGCTGGACGAAATTGCCCCATATATTGCCCAACATGCTGAATAAAGCTATCAAGCTGTGCCGTTAATTGAACTAACGTAATTTCGCCTTCAACTTCAAGGGCATCCCTTGCAACGTCTGGAACATGGTGACCTTCATCAAGCACTAATAATAAATTTTTCGGGTCAGGTAATACCGACTCACTCTCCATAGCTGCCATTACCAACGCGTGGTTAGCAACCACTACATCTGCATCTTCGATTTCTCGCCTAGCAATAAAAAATGGACACCGCTGATAAAATTGGCAATTACGGCCTAAACAGTTCATTTTATCTGTGCTGACTTTACGCCATAAGCTATCGCTAAATGCCCGTTTGTGATGATCCCTTAGCCCATCCCATGCAAAGCTTTGAAAATCATGCCGCAGCTGCTGACAAATTGCCCGTTCTTCACTATTCGCAATTTCCGTTTTGTCTTCCACCAATAACATTAAATCTATTTGCTCACCTTCTGCTGCACAAATAGCTTCTAAATTACGGGGGCAAACATAACGAGCACGCCCAAATGCACCTGTATATTTTAGATCAGGAATAATTTTGCTTAATAACGGTAAATCCTTACTATAAATTTGGTCTTGTAATGCCACATTCGCCGTACTAACCACTAAGGTTTTTCCTTCTTCCCTACCAACCGCTATCCCCGGTATTAAATAAGATAGCGTTTTCCCTACCCCAGTAGGCGCTTCTATGACCAAATGGCGACCGTCATCATCCGCTAAATTTTTCGCGACTTGCGCTATCATCTGCCGCTGCGGGGCTCTTGAAACAAACCCATCAATTTGTACGGACAACCCTTTATACCACTGAGTTATTTGTTCTTTAGTTTTATTCGACAGGGACATAAATTATGCAGGTGACCAAAGTTAAAATGAAAGATAACGAAACTGACAACAATACGAAATATGAAAAAAACTCTTTTGCCAACCGCTTCGCAAAACTACTGTATTAATACCCATTATACATAAAAATTGGGAAGCTTTTTGCAAAACGCCCATTATGCGACAGAAAAAATAGCTTTTAACTTGTTTGCAACACTCATCCGGTTATACTTTGAGTTCTTACACTATTTGGATTTTTATCACTAGGCAGGCTATAGAAAATGAAAAAGGTTGTTATCGCACTTTGCGCATTATGTGCTTTTGGTTCTGTAGGCGGTATTGTTTTAGCTGGTATGAACATTTATACGCGTTCAACAACACCACTTGAGCAAGGACAACCGCAATCCCCTTCTGCACTGCCAGCACCAAATCAAATTCAGTAATTTTAAAATAATATATCAACCCAGGATGGAGATAGCTAATGTACAACGATTATTTCGTAACCCCACAATGGTTAAATTCACATCTATTTGATAATAACATCATTGTGCTCGATGCTTCCTCTCCACCACCAACCGCACCTTATGACTGCCGCCAACAATATTTAGAAGAACATATTCCTAACGCTCAGTTCTTTCATCAAGATGAAATTGCAGACAAAAGCTGTGATTTACCTCATATGCTGCCAAGTGCTGAAGTTTTTAGCCAAGCAGTTAGTGCCATGGGCATTGGCAATGACACCCAAGTTATTATTTATTCTCAGAATAACTTATTTTCATCCCCAAGAGCATGGTGGACTTTCACCACGATGGGCTGCAAAAACGTTAAAATTTTAGCCGGTGGCATCGATGCTTGGAAAGCTGCTGGGTTTGATGTTCAGTCAGGGGAAGTCACTCCGCCAGCTGCGAAGCAATTCCATGCCACACGTAAAGACAGTAACGCACTGAATCAAGAACAAGTACTTGAGATTATAAATCAAGGCAAAATTCAAATTATTGATGCTCGCGCAGAGCCACGCTTTCTTGCCCAAGCGCCAGAACCGCGTCCAGGTTTACGTATGGGGCATATTCCAGGGAGCAAAAACGTCCCATGGGATCTTCTTGTGGAAAATGGTACATTCAAATCACCAGTGCAACTTAAAGCTATCTTTGCTAAGCAAGGTGTAGATATCCATGCGCCTTCTGTGACGACCTGTGGTTCAGGAATGACCGCTGCAGTGGTATTAATGGCATTAACCTTATTAGGTAACCAAAACCTGCGTTTGTATGATGGTTCATGGGCCCAATGGGGGCAAGATAACGGCCTGCCAATCGAGTCGTAACCCTCTTCTTCCATAAAAATATAAGCCACTCGATATTTAAGTGGCTTATAGAATGAGCATTTACCAAGTAAAAGAAATGGCTATTTGGCAAATATCCCGGCTAAGAACAGTACGACAATCGCACCGATGACCGCGACAACAAAACTCCCAAAGTTGAAGCCATCAACTTTTCCTTTACCAAAGAAAGTACTGATGTAACCACCCACAACAGCACCAACAATCCCCAGCACGGTGGTCATAATGAACCCCATGTGATAAGTACCTGGCATCAGCCACTTAGCTAAAACACCAGCAATTAAACCAAAAATAATCCAAGCAATTACACCCATCTTACGCCTCCCAGACTCGGTAATTTCACTATAATGTTAAAATGTTCCCATATAATAGTAGAGCTTTAAATAAATTAAATCACTCTCCTACCAATTAAGTAAAGACCCTATAAGTTAATTTCGCAACTATAAATTCTTGCTAATTAACATTATTCATAATTAATTGTTCATTATTTCAGTTATCACTTGTGCAATCTGTTGGGCATTTTTTAATGATCTAACTTGAGAAAATAGTTCATCTGCCTGATGATATTCTTTGCGTAAATAGCCTAGCCATTGTTTAATTCGGGCTGCATGGTAATGGCCTGTATCTCCTTGTTTTTCAAGTTCCGTATACTTTAATAGCAACTTGCCAACTTGCTCCCAAGGCATTTTAGACTCATTAAATTTGACCACCCGGCTAAGGTTTGGCGTATTGAGTGCTCCACGGCCAATCATTACGGCATCACATCCTGTGATTTCAAGGCAGCGCTGTGCGCTTGTATAATCCCAAATCTCACCATTAGCAATCACTGGAATCGACAATTTACGACGGATTTCGCCAATGGCAGACCAATTAATGTTCTCTGCTTTATAACCGTCTTCTTTGGTTCTACCGTGAACAGTAAGTTCTGTTGCTCCTGCTTGTTGAACTGCATCTGCAATCTCATAAGCAAATTCAGAACTATCCCACCCCAAACGAACCTTAACCGAAACAGGTAACTCTTTTGGAACTGCTTCTCGCATTGCTTTAGCGGCTCGATAGATTAAATCGGGTTGCTTTAATAAAGTCGCACCACCACCATGACCATTGACTGTTTTTGATGGGCAACCACAATTTAAGTCGACTCCCCAAGATCCTAATTCAGCCGCTCGGTTTGCATTTTCTGCCAACCACTGAGGGTGCTGCCCTAATAGCTGCACACGAACTAATGTCCCTGAAGGGGTGCGGCTTCCATACTTTAGTTCAGGGCATAAACGGTAGAATGTTTTTGCCGGTAAAAGGGTATCAACCACGCGAACAAACTCGGTTATGCACAGGTCATAGTCATTAACTTCACTTAATAAACAACGAACTAGAGGGTCTAAAACTCCTTCCATAGGAGCTAACAAAACGCGCATAAATGGCTCACAAAAAACGTAATAATACCTGCTTATCATACCGTTTATTTAATAGATGAGCAGAAAAACTTCTAAGGTGGGAGATACCAAAAACTAGCTTAACGTGACTTTGCAAGTAGCTCTTTTTAATGCTATTAACATTAAAAAGAGCCGCAAGCTTATGGAAGGTTAGCTGTCACTTCGCCCTTGTTTAACTTTTTTCTGTGCGTTTTTCCATGGGGAACCCGCCCCCTTCCCTGAACTCGGCTTTGATGATGGTGCATTGCTACGACGTGGTGCTTTACTTTGATTCCTATCACCTGAACCGCCTGAACGACGTTCATTGCGTTGTGGTGTTTTTTGAATTGGCTCAGCCTTTATGGAAGGGTCGGGCTCATAGCCTTCAATCGCCATCAATGGAATCGATTTTTTCAATAATTTTTCGATATCCTTGAGTAATTTAGCCTCATCGATACACACTAAGGAAACTGCCATCCCAGTTGCTTCTGCGCGGCCTGTACGACCGATACGGTGAACATAGTCTTCGGCAACATTAGGAAGCTCAAAATTCACCACATAAGGAAGCTGTTCAATATCGAGACCACGGGCTGCGATATCCGTTGCCACTAACACACGAATATCTCCAGATTTAAAGTCAGCTAGTGCACGAGTACGAGCCCCTTGGCTTTTGTTGCCATGGATAGCAGCAGCTTTGACACCATCTTTATTTAAATGCTCAGCCAGACGGTTTGCACCATGCTTTGTACGTGTAAAAACAAGGACTTGTTGCCAGTTTTCATGGCCAATCATAAACGAAAGTAATTCCGCTTTTCGTTTTTTATCAACCAAATGCACATATTGAGTCACTTGCTCAGAAGCTGAGTTTCGCGGAGCAACCTCAATAGTCACAGGGTTATTGAGTAATTTATTTGCCAGTTGTTTGATTTCATCTGAAAACGTTGCTGAGAATAATAAGTTTTGGCGCTTTTTGGGTAACTTATTAATCACCCTACGAATATCATGAATGAACCCCATATCTAACATACGGTCAGCTTCATCCAGTACAAAAACTTCGACTTGAGAAAGGTCTACCGCATTCTGGTGTTCTAAATCTAATAAACGCCCCGGAGTCGCAATTAAGATATCAACCCCACCACGCAACTTCATCATTTGTGGGTTAATACTCACCCCACCAAAGACCACAAAAGAACGAATACGTAAATGACGGCTATATTCTTTTACATTTTCAGCAACTTGCGCTGCAAGCTCCCTTGTTGGCGTCAAAATTAACGCACGAATAGGCTTGCGATCCTTTCCTGCACGAGGAGTTGTAATAAGCTTTTGTAAAATTGGTAATGTAAAACCTGCTGTTTTACCCGTACCAGTTTGAGCGCTAGCTAAAAGGTCGTTTCCTGCAAGCACAGCTGGGATAGCCTGTTGTTGAATAGGCGTAGGGCTTTCATAACCTAATTCATTAATGGCAAGCAAAATTTCCTCGTTTAACGCGAGGTCTGAAAAAGTAGTCAAATTAAATTACTCCGGGCTTCACCGCTTCAAATTGAATGTGGCAGTTATGGGGGAAGTGAGTCAGAAGAAAAAGCGCAAACTGCCGTGCGACACTGTGTAAAATTCTAACATTATTTGCAGATGATAAATATATTAATTTAGTTTGCTTAATAAATTAATATAAAATCTCATTCGTATAGTATATATACTTATATGGTACTATGAGATGTCGTTTTTTACTTTTTATTAACATGAAAAGCCATTAAGAGCTAATTAGGTGTTATTTAATTCTGAATTTTTAAAGGAATGGTTATGAATACAAGTTCATCGTCAACGTTGCGAGGAGAAAATGCGAAAATGCAATTGCTTCTCACTGCTGCTGATGTATATGGAGAACAAGGGCTTGATGGCGCTACTACACGCAAAATCGCACAGGCATCAGGGCAAAATATTGCCGCAATTTCTTATTATTTTGGATCAAAAGAAGGGCTTTACTTAGCTGTTGCTCAGCTTATTGCAAAAACAATCAGGGACGATTTCCATGATGTTTTTCAAGCAATTGACAACTTTCTAAATCAACCTTTGTCAGTACAGGTAACTGATGATGCGCTTGATTTACTACAAAAAACAGTCATTGCTTATAATCATTTTCAGTTGGAAAAGAAAAATTTAAGCTTTTCTCGCATATTAGCACGTGAACAACTCAACCCCACCGAAGCCTATACGATAATTCATGAACAGGCTTTAGGCCCAATACATTCGCGCCTAAACCGTTTGATAGCGATTTATATTGGTGCTGACCCCAATCATTTAACAACGTTAATTCATACACACGCAATCCTTGGCGAAACCCTTTCATTTCGTATTGCTCGAGAAACGTTATTACGCCAAACTGGTTGGAAACATATTAATGAAAATGAATTTAAAATTATTAATCAAGTTCTTATTGAACATACAAATATATTATTAGCAGGCTTACGCCATCGCAAACAATATGAAAAGTGATATGATAAAAATATTAAAGTGATTCATTCACATTGATAATAACTAGAGGCTGATGATTTTATTGCAACTTGAGCCACATTTTCCCATTAAAAACAGCGGCCTCTAACAACATAATTTGTTTTCATATCGTGGATTCTTTAAGTAAGGTTAGCTATGAGCAATAAAAGCCGTTCTATTGTTGTTTTCATTATTCTCATATTAATCGGTGCTGCAATTGGCGGTTATTACTACTATCAATCACAGCAAAACAAAATATTAACACTGTACGGCAATGTAGATGTTCGGACAGTGAATCTTGGTTTCCGAGTATCAGGTAAGCTCAAATCCCTAAACGTTGATGAAGGCGCAAAAATTATTGCAGGCGAGCAACTTGGTCAACTGGATGATCGCCCCTACATTAACGCCTTAAATAAAGCCAAAGGGGTACGTGATAGCGCCAAAGCTCAACTTGCTTTGAAAGAAAGTGGTTACCGAACTCAAGAGATTGCACAGGTTGAAGCTGAAGTAGCGCAAAAACAAGCCGCTTGGCAGTATGCCGATAACTTTTATAAACGTCAGCAAGGGCTTGCTGCGTCTCGCGTTATTTCAGCTAATGACTTAGACAACGCGAAGAACAATCGAAACCAAGCATTTGCCGCCCTTCAAGCAGCACAAGATAAGCTGAATCAATACCAAAGTGGCTTTCGCCAAGAGGAGATAGCGGCTGCGCGAGGCGAATGGCTACAAGCCGAGGCAGCTGTCGCTCAAGCTGAACTTGACTTACAAGATACCGTTTTAACTGCGCCTTCCCCTGGAACTGTTTTAACCCGAGCAATAGAGCCAGGCACGATCATCGGTGCAGGTAATACCGTTTTTAGCGTCACTTTAACAAATCCAGTTTGGGTTCGAGCCTATGTAAGTGAACCGCACCTCGGTGATGCCATCCCCGGTAAAGAAGTCTTACTGTATACGGATAGCCGCCCAAACCAGCCTTACCATGGCACCATCGGTTTTGTTTCCCCTACTGCCGAATTTACCCCTAAAAGCGTACAAACACCGGATTTAAGAACCGACTTAGTCTATCGACTACGTATCGTCGTCAATGATGCTGATGATGCTTTACGTCAAGGAATGCCAGTGACTATTCAATTTGCTGATAATAAACAGTAAGAGTTTGCTATGAGTGATGATTACAGTATCCGCCTATCCAAAGTCGAGAAAACATTTGTTGGCTTGGATACTCCAGCCGTTGAAAGTTTAACAATCGAAATTCATGGGGGTTCTGTAACAGGCCTTGTCGGCCCTGATGGTGCAGGAAAGACAACCTTAATGCGTATGATTGCTGGACTATTAAAGCCAGATGCAGGGAAAATTAGCGTGATGGGGCTCGACCCTATCGACGACAGCATTGCTATGCGAGCCAGCCTAGGCTATATGCCCCAAAAATTTGGTTTATATGAAGACCTGACCGTACAAGAAAATTTAAATTTGTATGCAGATTTGCGTGGGGTACTCGGCGAAGAGCGGCAAAAAACCTACCAACAACTGCTTTCTTTCACCAGCCTAGCTCCTTTTACCGATAGGCTAGCCGGTAAGTTATCGGGAGGAATGAAGCAAAAACTCGGATTAGCCTGTACATTATTAGGAAAACCCAAAGTTCTTTTACTCGACGAACCCGGTGTTGGTGTTGATCCCATCGCTCGACGCGAATTATGGCAAATGGTTCATACACTTGCCGATGATGGAATGCTAATTCTTTGGAGTACCTCCTATTTAGATGAAGCTCAGCAATGTAAAAATGTGCTGCTGTTAAATAAAGGCAAACAGCTTTATGCAGGAAAACCCGAATTATTGACTCAAAAAATGGCGGGACGTTCGTTTTTACTTGATGTACCTGCCTCACAAAAACGCACGGTATTGCAAAATGCACTCGTATTACCTGAAACCACCGATGGCGTGATCCAAGGCCGCTATATTCGCTTAATTTTGAAACCTAATGCGTCACAAGCGAATTTATTAACTGCATTAAATATGGCAGATGGAAAACTCATTGAGGCGCAGCCGCGTTTTGAAGATGCGTTTATTGACTTATTAGGTGGGGGTCCATCTCATCGTTCAGAATTAGCCGCTATCGTACCGCAAATTCCGCCTAATCCTGAAGAAACCGTCATAGAAGCGCGTAACTTAACCAAAAAATTTGGCCAATTTGCGGCAACTGATACCGTAAATTTCCAAGTTAAACGTGGAGAAATTTTTGGTTTATTGGGGCCAAATGGCGCAGGGAAATCGACGACTTTTAAAATGATGTGTGCGTTAATGAAGCCAACAGATGGGCAAGCACTCGTTCTTGGAATGGATTTAAAAACAAGTTCAAACAAAGTCAGACAGCACCTTGGTTATATGGCACAAAAGTTCTCGCTGTATGGCAACCTAAAAGTAGGGCAAAACCTGAAATTTTTTTCAGGTGTTTATGGTTTGCATCATCAACAACAAGCAAAAAAAATCCAAGAAATGGTTGAGGCTTTTAACTTCAAACCGATTATCAATCAGGTTACTGAATCCCTCCCTTTGGGTTATAAACAACGTTTAGCCCTCGCCTGCTCATTGATGCATGAGCCTGATATCTTATTTTTAGATGAGCCGACCTCAGGAGTTGACCCACTAACTCGTAGGGAATTTTGGTTACATATCAATGGGATGGTTGATAAAGGCGTTACCGTTATGGTTACGACCCACTTTATGGATGAGGCAGAGTATTGTGACCGTATCGGGTTGGTTTACCATGGAAAAATTATTGCAGCAGGAACCCCTGATGAACTGAAACAGCAAATCGCCAGTACTGAAAACCCTGATCCTTCCATGGAAGATGCATTTATTGAGCTTATCATGAATTATGATAAGCAACAGGAGGCTCAATGACTCGCTCCGCTTCCCATTTTTCATGGCGTAGGCTTAAAGCGCTATGCTGGAAAGAAAGTAAACAAATTGTGCGGGATCCTAGCAGCGCCCTTATAGCTGTACTTATCCCATTGATGTTATTATTTATTTTTGGTTACGGTATCAATTTAGACTCAAGTAAATTACGTGTCGGTATTTTACTTGAGCAACAAAGTTCGCAAGCACGTGAATTGGTTGATACCTTCACGGGCTCACCATTTATTGATGCCACCATTAGTAATAACCGCCATTTATTAATCGATAAAATGCAAGCAGGAGAAATTCGCGGCATTATCGTCATCCCAGTGAATTTCGCAGCCGAATTGTTGAAAAAACAAGGCAATGCTGCAATTCAAGTCATTACTGATGGTAGCGAACCAAATACCGCTAACTTTGTACAAGCTTATACTCAAGGCGTGTGGCAAACGTGGCTAATTCAAC
Source organism: Providencia sp. PROV223 (assembly GCF_028479245.1). Lineage (NCBI taxonomy): Bacteria > Pseudomonadati > Pseudomonadota > Gammaproteobacteria > Enterobacterales > Morganellaceae > Providencia > Providencia sp. PROV223. Next base: position 158,153 of record NZ_JAMPNG010000004.1, on the reverse strand, counting down.
AAGGGGAAAATAAAGGCTACCCAACAGAACCCTTAATTGAGCTCAATATGCGCTATTGGTTTAATGAAGCTGCAATTAGTCAGCATTTTATTATTCCAGGGGCAATTAGTATCATTATTACCGTAGTTGGTGCCATTTTGACCTCTTTAGTTATTGCAAGAGAATGGGAACGTGGCACGATGGAAGCATTACTTTCAACTCAGATTACTAAAACTGAATTATTGCTTTCAAAATTATTGCCTTACCAAGTTCTCGGTACTTTTGTGATGGTGTTATGCATGTTTGTCACCACATTTATCTTAGGGGTACCCTATCGCGGTTCTCTATTGGTCTTATTTGTCATTACCAGTCTTTATTTGGCAACCGCACTGGGGATGGGGTTATTGATTTCAACAATTACTCGTAACCAATTTAATGCAGCAATGGTCGCTCTGAATGCCGCCTTCTTACCTGCCATCATGTTATCTGGGTTTATTTTTGAAATTGATAGCATGCCAGCCATTATTCAGGCTGTGACTTATTTTATCCCTGCTCGGTATTTTGTCAGTAGCTTACAAACACTCTTTCTTGCCGGTGATATCTATATCGTTTTATTGATAGATTTTCTGCTATTAATCGCATCTGCAATACTATTTATTGGACTAACGGCGCTAAAAACTCGCCGTCGTTTGGATTGAGGTGAAATTATGTTTTATCGTTTATACACCTTAATTATGAAAGAACTTCAATCATTACTTCAAGAACCGCAAACACGGGTTATCCTCATTTTACCCGTAATATTTCAGATGATTTTATTTCCTCTGGCCGCCACACTTGAGGTGACTAACACAACTATTGCTATCTTTGACCAAGACAATGGTGAGCATTCTATCGAGCTGACGCAACGTCTCGCCAAAGCCAGTGCGTTTTCTCAAGTTTTATTATTGAAGAATGAACACGATATTCGTGAAACGCTTGATAACCGCAAGGCGCTGCTGGTTGTCCGTTTTGGGCAAAATTTTAGTGCTGATATTGCAAGTCACCATAATGCTAATATGCTGTTACTCCTTGATGGACGTAATTCAAATAGTGCGCAAATTGCAGCAAACTATGTTGCACAAATTGTCACTCAATACCAACATGAGCTAACTCAATCACAACCTGTACCAAACAACAGTGAATTAATCGTTCGTAATTGGTACAACCCAAATTTAGATTATAAATGGTTTATTGTGCCTTCATTGGTAGCTTTAATAACGACGATTGGGGTATTGATTGTGACATCTCTTTCTATCGCGAGGGAAAGAGAACAAGGCACCCTTGACCAATTACTCGTTTCTCCCCTGACCACTTGGCAAATATTTATTGGTAAGGCGGTGCCTGCATTGATCGTTGCGACTGCACAGGCGAGCTTAGTCCTAGTTATTGGGATCTTTTGCTATCAAATTCCTTTTGCTGGCTCCCTGCTCCTGTTTTATGCCACCATGTTATTTTACGGATTGTCATTGGTGGGATTTGGTTTACTTATTTCAGCACTGTGTTCAACTCAGCAACAAGCGTTCATTGGGGTATTTGTATTTATGATGCCAGCGGTGTTGTTATCAGGTTATATTTCCCCAGTCGAGAACATGCCAGTTTGGCTGCAACAAATTACTTGGATTAACCCAATTCGCCACTTTACTGAAATCACTAAGCAGATATACCTAAAAAATGCTGATTTTTCAGTTATCTTCCATAGTTTATGGCCATTATTTATCATTGCGATAATCACCAGTTCAGTGGCTTATTATTTATTTAGGAAGAAAATAGCGTGATCATAAAGAAACAACATTACGCTTTGAAAGTACAACTAAAAGTGCTGGAACTACCATTAACATCTTGAATTACAAATGAGCTAATAATATTCAAATCATATTTTACGATAGTATTTAGATCAAAAAACCCTTGTTACCAAAGTAACAAGGGTTTTCAATTTTAACGACTGCTATCCCCTCATTTCACTGAGTAATGAGGAATGCCAACCAAATTAGCGACGGTCGCCAAAGATACGCAGTAACATTAAGAACAGGTTAATGAAGTCTAAATACAGAGATAATGCACCCATGATAGAGTATTTACGCATTGTTTCTCTGTCGTTTTCATCAATTTGTGAACCCATTTCTTTCAGTTTTTGTGTGTCATACGCGGTTAAAGCAGCAAACAGTAAAACACCACCGTATGTGATCACCCAATACATCATGGTGCTTTGCAGCCAGATGTTAACCAAAGAAGCAACAACAATACCAATCAGCGCCATAAACAGGAAGTTACCCATACCTGTTAAGCTACGTTTAGTGGTATAGCCGTAGAAGCTTAATGCACCAAACATTACCGCGGTAATGACAAATGTGCCCGCAACAGACTCACCTGTATACGCAGCAAGAATAACTGAAATCGTTAAGCCTGTGAGCAATGAATAGAGCATAAACATGCCCGTTGCTGCCATGCCACTAATTTTTTGCAGTAGGAATGAAATTCCCATCACTAAACCGAGCTCAGCAATAATCATTCCAAAAAAGAGAATTTTATTGGTTGCAATGGTGTAGTACAAACCGCTACTAACTGAATACCATGCAACAAAAGCTGTCAGCAGTAGACCGACTGTCATCCAGCCGTATACTTGCGACATAAATGCCTGAACGCCAGTATTGGCACCCTGGACAAGAGAATCATTACGTTGATCAAACTGACCCATGATGGTTACCCTTTCGCTAAAAGAAAAATCGACCCAGTAAAAATACTGTAATCGGAGAAATTAACCAAAGTCTAACACATTCTTTTGACAATACCATTCAGCAAATTCGTATTTTTCAGAGGAAAAAGTGCGATTACCAGCGGTTTGCAGACGCCTCGTCGGTTTCTTTCGCTTCCACCCATCGCTCATTTTCAGGTAATGTTTCTTTTTTCCAAAATGGTGCTTTAGTTTTTAAGTAATCCATAATAAATTCAGCAGCTTGAAATGCTGCATTTCGATGGGCACTAGTCACCCCAACAAAAACAATTTCTTCGCCAGGTTGTAAGGTACCAATACGGTGGATCACACTGACTCGCTGCAATGGCCAACGTTCTTTTGCTTCTACAACTATATTTGTTAACGCTTTTTCTGTCATTCCCGGGTAGTGTTCGAGTGTTAATGCCGCAACACTGTCACCTAAATTATGGTTACGCACTTTCCCCGTAAAAGTCACGACTGCACCATCACTATCGCATTGAGCAAGCCATTGATATTGCTCGCCAACACTAAAATTTTCTGTTTGTACTGCAATATGGGTGTTTTCCATATCACCCCCCAGTGACTGGTGGGAAAAAGGCCACTTCGTCCCCTTCTGAGAGTGGGTGGTCTAGTGAAACAAATGATTGATTAACAGCGGCAAGTAATTTGCCATCTTCAAGTGCCAACGCCCAGCGATCGCCTTTTTGTGAAAGCGCTTGACGTAAGTCTTCAACTTTTTGGTAAGTGTCAGTGAGTTCTAAGCGTTCTGTTCCGACTAGCTCGCGTACTTGAGCAAAAAATAATACTGTGATCATTATTCCACCTTAAAATGTCCAGACTTACCGCCTGTTTTTTCTAATAAACGAACAGGGCCAATCACCATATCTTTTTGCACTGCTTTACACATGTCATAAATCGTCAAAGCAGCAACGGATGCAGCAGTTAATGCTTCCATTTCAACCCCTGTTTTCCCTGTTAATCGGCAACAAGTTTCAATACGAACTCGGTTATGCTCAGGTTCCGCTTTGAGTATCACTTCAACTTTGCTTAACAGCAGTGGGTGGCATAATGGGATAAGCTGCCAGGTATTTTTTGCCGCTTGAATACCCGCAATACGCGCCGTGGCAAACACATCGCCTTTATGATGGCTACCGTCAACAATCATCATTAGAGTTGCTGGATTCATAGTGACATAAGCTTCTGCGCGAGCTTCACGAACAGTTTCAGCTTTGGCTGAAACATCAACCATATGCGCCTCGCCCGACGCATTGAGGTGAGTCAGTTGGGACATATCTTCTCCTGAAATAAAAAAGAGTTAACCGCCGATTACAGATAAATTAGGTGTAATTCCGCTATCACCCATATGCAGAAAATGGGTTTCTCGTTTATGGTGTAAGCCTCGCTGAATGCGGGCTTTTAACGCTTCGTTTTGATCATCTGCACCCAATAAATCACGCAGCGGAATGCCATTTTCACCAAATAAACATAAATGTAGGTTGCCTAGTGAGGAAACACGTAAGCGGTTACAGCTTTGGCAAAAATCTTTTTCGTACGGCATGATAAGCCCGATTTCGCCTTGGTAATCTGGGTGACTAAAGACTTGAGCAGGGCCGTCGCTTCGGGAACGTGGAAGCATATACCAGCCTTCTTCAATTAAACGCTCGCGAATAGTTTCACCCGAAATATGAAAACGTTGGAAAATATCGCTGCCGTCGCCGGTTTCCATTAACTCAATAAAGCGTAATTGAATAGGACGATGTTTGATCCAGTTTAGGAATGACTTCAAAGCGACATCGTTGACATTTTTCATTAATACCGCGTTCACTTTGACTTTTTCAAAGCCAGCTTCAAAAGCAGCATCAATACCTTTCATCACCTGAAAGAATTTGTCTTGTCCCGTGATCGCCGCAAATTGACGTGGATCGAGGCTATCAACACTCACGTTGATCGCGTTCAGTCCAGCATCTTTCCACTCTTTCACGTCTCTGGCCATACGATAGCCATTGGTGGTCACGGCGATTTTTTTGATCGATTCATTTTCATTGATGGCAGCAATAATATCACTGAAATCTTTGCGCATGGTCGGTTCACCGCCCGTAATACGCACTTTTTCTGTGCCTAATTCTGCGAATGCCGTACTGATACGACGAATTTCATCTAATGTTAAGAATTCATGACGACCGCTTGGCTTGTAGCCATCGGGTAGGCAGTATGTGCAACGAAAGTTGCAAACATCTGTTATAGAAAGCCGGAGATAGTAAAATTTCCGGTCAAATTGATCGACAAGTTGCTGCATAATCACACCTTTCCAAGTACGGGAGATGCAGACATTTCTATCTTGCACCCTGGTGGCTCTAGGCCACGGCCAGTGCATCATATTCAGTCATTCAAACTTAGACGCAAAGGCTAGGAGTTTTATTTGGAACCGAGTCACTGATTTTAAACTGTAAAATACGTCACTCTGTTCACTTAATTTATGTAAGGATTCTAGCCGATAGAAATTGAAAAAGCGAATTGCAATTCGATATATACTATTATATACAACGACTTACAAAAGATATTATAGAATCACCGAAGCTATTATTATCACTGATAATTTTCCATTTTAGATGGTTTTAAAAAGCATAATTTCATACTAATTGATTAACATCTCTAACTATTTAATTAAACATTTATTGATATAGATCTAAAATGGGGAGCAAGCTCCCCATCTAATTGTTTACGTTATAAATATCAACACTCAACGCTTATCAAAACCGATATTTCAAATTGAATAATTGGCATATCAATTAAAAATAAATAGTAAGGTGCAAAATTTATTAACCAATAACACGACAGCGTAAAGTATGACGTATATTTAGAAACGGTATTCTATCCCGCCCGACACCGTTCGCCCTCTACCTAACGTATTGGCCAAGCTTTCCCCATAACTAACCACGTACGCCCGATTAGTCAAGTTTTCGACATTTCCTCGAATAGTTAAATTATCGGTTAAAGCATAACTTGCATATAAATCAATCAATGTATATTTAGGCCAGTCAGCTAAGTAAGGGGAATTTGATTGTACTGAGTAGTCTTGAAAACCTGGCGTGAAGCGAACGACTACACCACCATCGAGTTTTCTATCAAACGCTCGCCCACCTAATGTAAAGGAACCACGGTCACCGGGTAAGTTCGCTGCACTGCTGAAAATGGCGCTGCTGTCACAATCCACATGGTTATTTGATGCCTCATTTGGCTCAACATACCAGTTACCTGGGCCAACGTCTTCGCCATACTTCAATACGCCACCTAACCATGCAGGATGTGAACAGAATTTATTTTTGCCAATCATATGGGTAAAGGTCAGGTCTGCATACACAAAACCTGCGTCGTAATTTAGCTGATATTCAACCCCTCTAAAACGGGTCGCAACCAAGTTGTTGCTATAAGCAGCATTTCCAATATTAGGGCTAACCATCCCTGGTTTTTTACGGTCAATCGCTAAGTTAATGTAGTTATCTACACGTGTATCAAAATAGGCAACTTTTGCCACAAATCGGTCTTCTTCGATAAACAATTGCGGATAATTGATGTTCATCCCCACTTCCCAAGCATTTGAACGCTCAGGTTTTAAATACGGATTGGGAAATTGAGTCGAACTACTGTGAGCACTTCCTGTGGTTAACGTTTCTGTAATCGCTGGCGGGCGCCATGACCGCCCATAACTGGTAAACAATTCCATCCATTCAACATTAGGACGTACCGCTAAACGAATATGGGGTGAAAATGCCCCTTCTGAGTTATCAACATCCCAATTTTCCGTCGTCATAACAACCTTGCAATCACGTAACCTTCTTCCTGTACATGGATTGTCTCTGGTATAAGGAAGTACTGCATAACTCATACTCGTTTGGCCTTTGAGAGAATAATAGTCATAACGCATTCCCCCTTCTAATGTTAACCAATCATCGTATTCATAAGTCAAATTAGTGAAAAGTGAGCTCAATGAACGTTTTCCGTCCGGTGTCACTCCACTCGCCGCTTCACGTGTCGAACTACTACTCGCTTTGTCTTGGAAAGTTTCCAAACCATAATGCGCTTTTAATACATTGTTATGGTTAAATTCAATTTCTGAATGATTTTCAAGCTGTATCCCTACCGTTTTGACTCGAGTGTCCATCTGGTAGCCATTATTATAAATTTGGCTAGTGGAATAGGTGTCTGTATTGTCTTTGGTATCAACAAAATACACTTTTCCTTTTAGCTCGGTGCTCCATGGTTTATCGCTAAATTGAGTGTAATCAAGGGAATAATTCTTGGCTGTTACATCACTGAAACCGCTACTTTTCCACCCTAGCTTATAAGGCCACGAACTACCTAAATTCGTTAGCGTTCCTGCATTTGGCGTTGCCACTTTGGTTTCTAAGTAATTAAATTGTAAACGCTGTTCGTCACTTATATTCCAACCGGCTTTTGCCAAATAAGAGGTCATTCGGTAATTACTGTCATTAATACGAGTGTGTTTTAATTGGTGCGCAAGTTCATCATAATGCCCTGTCCCATTATTGACTCGAATATTACCGATATTACCGTGAGTTCCTGGTTTATAATCCCCAAGACGTCGTTCACTGGCCGCAAATAACAAATCCGCGTTTTCATTCCCTAATGCCAGCACACTACTGCCAATAAAATGAGTATTATTTGACCCCATACTCGCATGTAATTTTCCACCAAAAGTTTTATCTTTTGATAAAAAATCAGACGCATTGACTGTATTGAAGGTCGCCACACCACCTAAGGTTCCACCGCTTCCCATTCCACTTGTATTGCCCTTTTGTATTTCCACCCCAGAAAGCAGTTCTGAGTCGATATACATAGAACCATTGCGCTGCCCATGTCCGCTTTTTTGAAAGTTTTGCCGCATACCATCGATATTCATATTCACACGACCATAATCCTGTATCCCACGGATATTCACAGATAAAGAAGGGTCTTGTTGGCTAACACTCGAATAGACACCTGTCGTTAGCTCTAACACATCAGCTATGTGCTTTGGTGGGCGGTCATCAATTTGTTTTTTACTAATTACACTGACAGATGATGGACTGTTATATACCCAATCCCCTTGTTGGATCTGGCTTGCTGTGACGGTAATGTTATCTAGCTTAATCACCGAATCACCGGTAATAGGCGCGATACGCTCTATTGTTATTCGGTTATTTTGTAATTGATATTGCACAGGGTTTGAACCAATTAATCGACGTAATCCCTCCTGTAGCGTAAAGCTTCCTTTCAAGCCTTGACTTTGTAAGTCATTAATTTCTCGGCTCTGAATGATTATTTCTACCTTTGCTTGCCTAGCGAATTGCAGCAAAGCATTTTCAAGTGAACCTGCAGCAACAGAAAATGTTATTTCCTGCTGTGCGGATGCTACCGCTGAGTTAGCCTGTGCTAGATTGAAAAATGAAAATGCAGGTAACGTAAATAATGCAAGGTGAACACAGAGTGTTGCTTTTTTATAGTGGTGCTTTTTTTGAGTCATTTCCCATCCCTAAAATGATAATGGTAATAAAAATCATAATCACTTAGATTAAGACGCGGGAATTAGGAAAACCCGTAAATAAATTTTAAAAAAATAATTTATTATTATTCGATATCTATATTAATTATTAATAATCAATATATTAAAGTGAAAAATGGGATTTCATAAACGGATAAGCCATATGATGACACCAAATGCGTTAGCCCACTATCAAGTGTGTTAATTTGTAATACACCACTAATGTGCCCTACTCGCTCCTCAGTCAATAAAATAATTTGCTTGTCACGGTATCGATTTATTTCAGCAATAACCTCCGGAAAGGTTTGCTGCTGAAAAATAATTTGTCCTTCTCGCCATACCGTAGAATGTGAGTTGACCATTGAAGTCATAGGCGTTATATCTGATTGATATTGAGTGAAATTTCCTGCTGGAATGACCATTTCTTGCCCTGAGAATAGTGACACCTTTACACTGTGTTGATAAACACTGACTGCCACTTTGCTATTTTCATTATCAACTGAAAATTCAGTGCCAAGTGCCTGAGTTATCCCATTTTTCGCCATAACCTGAAAAGGCCTTGGTTCCGTATCCGTTTTTGGTGCAACAGTAAAATAAGCACGCCCTCGTAATAAATTAACTTGCCGATACTGCGGGCTAAACGCTAATTGCAATTGCGCACCACTGTCGAGGTCAACACGGCTACCATCAGGTAAGGTAATATGCTGTATTTCACCGGTTTTCGCATAGTAATCCACTGGCTGTGTATATTGAAAATACCAAATTGACATGGATAACACACTCACTAGCACAACCGCCGCTATTGATAAACCAATATAGCGAGGCCGCCTCTTTTTATTCATTCCCTGTTGGTTATCTACTGTTTGTTGTCGCGGTTTATTGGCTGTTAATGCCCATAATTGCCGTGCACGATAGTATGTAGACTTATGTAACTCTGACGCATTGAGCCAAGACTGGAAATCTTCATTTTCTTGCGACGTCAGCTCTCGTTGCGTGGTTTTAACAACCCACATTGCGGCTTTGTTTTCAATTTCAGATGGACTATCAGATGGCTTCATGACTAGTCTCTCCATTTATGAATTAGCATTGCCAATGCATTGGCTAAATGTTTTTCGACTGTGCTTAATGAAATATTTAAGCGCTGCGCTACTTCCGTTTGAGCTAATCCTTCTTCTCGATGCAAGCGAAATATCTCCTGAGTCCTGGGCGGCAAAGATTGAATAATTTTCCGAATTTGTGCAAGTTGTTGATCATGAATAACCGTGGCTTCAATACCTTTTACCCGCGATGGGATCTCTTGCCATTGTTGGTCACTGATCGCCATTAATTGTTGTTTTTTCTGTAGCCGGAAGTGGTCAACCATCAGGTTTTTCGCAATTCGATACAAATACGCATCAAAATCTTGAATAGTTGATGTTTTCATTAACTCAGCCATTCGAGCAAAGCTTTCCTGTGTGATATCCATACTTAAATTATGGTCTTTAAGGTACATATTCAGATAACGGCATAACGACGATGAATGGCGAGCAAACAGGCGCTGTAATTCTGAATCAGACATATTGATCCATAAAATAAATAATGAAAATGAGAATTATTTACATGATATAGATAATAATTTAAAATGAAAACTCCCTAGCGCATTTTTCCTTCTAAGACTCACATCAATACAGAATCGTCTCTTTTATTGTTTTTTGTCACAGTACTTAAGCTAAGAATGATGTTTTATGATAGATTAACGCCCAATTTATTTTAGTCGCCATAAAACGGGCTTAGCGTAAAAAACGCATTTCGTAACTCGCTGGTTTACTTGCTTTTATAAGTACTGAAAATTAACTGATATAGGAACACTATGCCGAATTGCAGTCTGGCGGATCTCAGGCATGTTGTCGCTCTAGGTGGCGGGCATGGACTTGGTCGCGTGATGTCTTCACTTTCTTCTTTAGGTTCTCGTTTAACGGGTATTGTTACCACAACCGATAATGGGGGCTCAACAGGCCGTATTCGTCGCTCTGAAGGCGGGATCGCTTGGGGAGATATGCGTAACTGTTTAAATCAGCTAATTACTGAACCATCCATTGCTTCTGCGATGTTTGAATACCGTTTCAGCGGTAATGGTGAACTTTCAGGCCATAATTTAGGTAATTTAATGTTAAAATCATTAGACCACCTAAGTGTTCGTCCGTTAGAAGCCATAAATCTTATCCGTAATATGCTAAAAGTTGATGCGCAGTTGATCCCGATGTCGGAATCCCCTGTTGATTTAATGGCTATCGATGAAATGGGCAATGAAGTATACGGTGAGGTGAATGTTGATGCCTTACATGAAATCCCGCAAGAATTACGCTTATACCCGACAGTAAAGGCAACGAAAGAAGCCTTACAGGCTATCCACCAAGCAGACTTAATTATTATCGGCCCCGGCAGCTTTTTTACCAGTTTAATGCCATTATTGCTTTTGGATGAAATTGCAGCTGCACTGCGCGAATGTAAAGCCCCGATGATTTATATTGGTAACTTAGCGAAAGAAATTAGCTCCCCAGCAGCAAACCTGTCTTTGCCTGACAAGCTAAAAATGATGGAGCATTATATTGGTTGCCAAAAAATTGATGCGTTAATCCTTGGCCCTCGCACACAAACAAGCAATATCAGCCCTGAACGCAAAATAATTCAACGGGTACTCGAAGCTGACGATATTCCCTATCGCCATGATAGAAAGCTGTTACTGCAAGCCATCGAAGAAACCATCAACTTGTTATAACCCCTAACCGCCATTCCGCTGCTAAATACCCGCAGCGGAAAACCTTCCCTAAAATTAGCCCTTTGTTTCCCGTATTTCCACAAAATCTATTTTCAAAATACTTTGCGTTATGGGTAGGCGGCAAGTGAAGGCAGCTCGGGGAGCATACATAAAGTATGTGACCCGAGTGACTAAACGTAGCCAACACCCCCACAGCGTGAGGTATGAGGAAAATTACGAATTAGCGATAAACTGAGAGCGTATCTCCTGCAATTCGTCTCGGACTCGCGCAGCCGCTTCAAATTCAAGATCTTGAGCATACTTATACATTTGCGCTTCAAGTTGTGAAATCCGTTGCTCCAACTCTTTTGTCGACATCGATTGGATATCAACCGAATTATTATTTTTACCATTGTCTTTCGTACGGTTTTTTCCTTTACCACCCACTTTGTGGCCAATTTGCAGGATATCACCGATTTTCTTATTCAAACCTTGTGGTACGATTCCATGTTCTTCGTTGAACGCCATTTGTTTAGCACGGCGACGCTCTGTTTCTGCAATCGCTTTTTGCATGGAGTTGGTGATCCTGTCTCCATAAAGGATTGCCTTACCATTTAAGTTACGAGCCGCACGCCCTATGGTTTGAATAAGCGAACGCTCTGAGCGCAAGAAACCTTCTTTGTCAGCGTCCAAAATAGCCACCAGAGAGACCTCTGGCATATCCAAGCCTTCTCTTAATAAGTTGATCCCAACCAGTACATCAAACTCACCAAGTCGCAGGTCGCGAATAATTTCCACACGCTCGACTGTATCGATATCTGAGTGAAGATAACGCACTCGCTCACCGTGCTCTTCGAGATATTCCGTTAAATCCTCTGCCATACGTTTTGTTAAAGTAGTGACTAATACACGTTCATTTTTCTGTACACGAATACGGATTTCAGACAGTAAATCATCCACTTGGGTAGTAACTGGGCGGACTTCTATAATCGGGTCAAGTAGGCCAGTAGGCCTAACAACTTGCTCAATCACTTCATTGCCTGATTTATCAAGCTCGTAGTTACCCGGCGTTGCCGACACATAAATAGTTTGAGGAGCTAAGGCTTCAAATTCTTCAAAGCGCATTGGCCGGTTATCTAATGCAGAAGGAAGACGAAACCCATATTCAACTAAGGTTTCTTTTCTTGAGCGATCCCCTTTATACATCGCGCCTATTTGCGGGATAGTAACGTGAGATTCATCCACCACCAGCAAGCCATCTGCGGGTAAGTAATCAAATAGTGTCGGCGGTGGCTCACCAGGAGCACGACCCGATAAGTAGCGTGAATAGTTTTCAATACCTGAACAATAACCGAGCTCATTCATCATCTCTAAGTCGAATTGCGTTCGTTGAGTAATACGTTGCTCTTCCAGTAATTTATTGTTTTCTAGTAATACTTTTCGTCTATCCGCCAATTCAACCTTAATTTGTTCCATTGCCTCAAGAATGCGTTCTCTCGGTGTGACATAGTGCGTTTTTGGATAAACGGTGAAACGAGGAACACGATGTTGTATTTGCCCTGTCAATGGGTCAAATAATGACAACCGTTCAACTTCGTCATCAAATAGCTCAACACGTAAGGCATACTCGTCTGATTCCGCAGGAAAAATGTCGATAACCTCACCACGGACGCGGAAAGTCCCCCGCGTAAAAGCTTGGTCATTCCGCGTATATTGCAAGTCCGCTAAACGCCTTAAAATTGAGCGTTGGTCGATGATCATGCCATCCGTTAGGTGCAACATCATTTTTAAGTAGCTGTCAGGGTCACCCAAACCGTAAATAGCCGACACAGAAGCCACCACAATCACATCGCGACGTTCGAGTAAGGCCTTGGTCGCAGATAACCGCATTTGCTCAATGTGTTCGTTTACAGACGCATCTTTTTCAATGAAAGTATCGGAGCTTGGGACGTAAGCTTCAGGCTGATAATAGTCATAGTAAGAAACGAAATATTCCACAGCGTTGTCTGGGAAGAAGGCTTTCATTTCGCTATAAAGCTGTGCCGCTAAGGTTTTATTATGCGCCATTAACATGGTAGGCCGGTTCTCTTGCGCAATAACGTTGGCAATAGTGAACGTCTTACCAGACCCCGTTACCCCTAATAGGGTTTGATGAGCAAGTCCATCTTGTAGCCCTTCCCTTAACTTATGGATGGCTTCGGGTTGGTCCCCTCCCGGCTGAAAATCAGAATACAGCTTAAAATCCTTACTCATATTAACGCCCCTTAACTAGTTTCTCCCATTATGATACTGGATAAAAAACCAGCTTCAAGTATTGAAGCTAAATTTTCTGTTATTCTCCGTTCTAATATGTTTATAAAAATGTTATCCCCAAAAAAGTGCTTGACCTTTTTGAAACTTTATATTTTATGCTATTGCATTTTTATGCCGTATCTCAAATGCAAATTGAAGGCTTGATTTTATTTAACCATTTGTATTTATTAAAAATTAATTTAAAGTCCAGAATCACATCAAATAAAGTCAAAGCCGCTTGTCGCCTAGCGTAGAACTTGTTTTATAACGTTAATACACAAGGTTATCCACAGAAATGGTGGATAACTCTTGAAGCCCTTTAGGCTCATGGATTCACAAGATCCCTAAGATTTGTTCAATGGAGGCTAAATGACAAAAAGATGGCAGTTTAATGAAAAAATTTTTACGTAGTAACTGCGATGAAAAACAGATTTTATCTTTTTTATTAAGATCTGAGTGGTATTTTTACTGAAATACTTGACAGTATTTCAGTTGAGAACGTTAAAAAAGATCGGATCTCTATTTAACAATTGATCAGCCCCAAGCACTTGACTTACTTGGGGTAAAATATTTATAAATTTTATATAATCAAAGAGTTAATAAAGAAAGATCTAAATAGCTGCCTAATTCACCGTTAAGAGTGTCTTGATGTGGGATCACACCTAAACAAGGTGCCTTAATCATTCGATTAAGTGTCAGCAAATATTGTGCTTGGAAACGACCAGCAGGTTCAACTTCATTGGCGACCCAGCCAGCCACAGGCAAACCTGAAGCCTCGATAGATTCCATGGTTAACAATGCATGGTTTATACAACCTAACTTAACACCAACCACTAAAATAACGGGTAACTGCTGTTCAATCACCCAATCTGCATACGTTTTTTCTACGGATAACGGGGTATACCAGCCACCAGCACCTTCCACTAATAACCAATCAGCTTGAGATTTCAAATAAGCCAACCCTTGATTGATTATTGAAAATTCAATAGGTTGATTTAATTCTTCACTGATAATATGTGGCGAAGTGGGTGCTTCAAACACAATCGGGTTAATCACCTGATAAGGTAATTTTACTCGGCTATTGGCTTGTAATAATAACGCATCGCTATTACGCAACCCGTCTACCGTGAGTTCACTTCCAGATGCAACGGGCTTAAAGCCCACCGTGTTCAAACCTTGATAACCTGCGGCTTGCAGTAAAGCACAACTTACAACGGTTTTCCCTACTTCTGTATCCGTTCCTGTTACAAAATACACTTTAGTCACGGTAAATCACTCCAAACACCGTATGATAAGTTAAAGGTAGGCCTTGCTCTGTCATTGGATAGAGCAAAGCAAGTTGCTGCAAATGCTGGCGAGTCACTAGCCCAGCTTTACGCCCAGTGGTCAAATGTGTCGCGCCAATCCCTTTCAATGAATGGAGCAACGCTATTAACTCAGGAAAATAGAGTGTATCCTTCTGAAAAATAAGTTTATGTCTCCATGACTGACAACTATTTCGTATCTGTTGAACACTGAGAAAGGAATTCACATGCGAATAGCCATCAAGTGAATGCCAAGCTGAAGATAATTCTGTGAGAGAATGCTCTGCAAGCGTAGTGAACACCACAACTCCACCCGGTTTTGTCACCCGATACAATTCGCTTAATGCTTTACTCAGATCTTGGCACCATTGAACCGATAAATTTGAAAAAACCACATCAAAGGTTTGTGAATCTAATGGAATGGATTCTATATCAGCACATAAATAGTGATCGGCCACGGCTTTCGTTTGTGCCATTTCAAGCATTCCCACAGAAAGGTCTAATGCAGTGACGCGATGCCCTTGGTTTTTCAATTTATAGCTAAAATAGCCCGTACCGCACCCTGCATCTAAAATATGCAATGGCGCCGTTGATTGTGAGTGATTTAAGGCTGAAGTCAGATGATCAAGGAGTTGTGTTCCTGTTGATCGTTGATAACTTGCCACTGCATCATAACTTTTAGCTGCACGGCCAAATGCCGCTGCAATTTTATGCTTTTCACGACTGAGCGATAAAGTCATGTAAAGCCTCCAATAATTGATCGATATCTTGACGTTGGTGTGCAGCACTTAACGTGATCCGTAGCCTAGCACTCCCGGGCGGAACCGTTGGCGGCCTAATCGCTTGCACCCAAATATTTTTGTTGCGTAAAAAATTGGCTAACTGTTGGCTAGCTTGGTTTTCGCCAACAATTAATGGCTGAATAGCCGTCGTTGAATCAGTCAGTTGCATGCCATGAAAATCAGCATTATGTCTAAAATATTCAATATGTTGCTTAAGATTTTCTCGTGCCTGATCCGCAAGCTGAATTTGCTCAACGGCCGCCAGAAGAGCAACGGCCTGAGCCGGAGGCATCGAAGTGCTATAAATTAAATGGCGTGCAGATTGGATGAAAAATTCAGCCGTTGGCTCATCACACAGCACCGCTGCGCCACTTAAACCAAATGCTTTACCAAATGTCACGACTAAAATTTCAGGTTTAACCCCACTCGCAAAGCAGCTACCACGACCTTGTTCTCCGATAACGCCAATACCATGTGCATCATCAACCATCAACCAAGCATGCTGATTTCTTGCTATTTCCTGTAATTGTTGAAGGGGAGCACTATCACCATCCATACTAAAAACGCCTTCCGTCACAACAAGCGTTTTTCCCGAAATAGGCTTGTGGATTAAGTTTTCGAGTGATAATGGATTATTATGCTGAAAGCGCCTTAATTGAGCCCCCGAATGAATCGAGGCTTCCATGATCGATGCATGGCTGAGCTTATCCGCTAAGATACGATCTTTTTCCGTCATTAATGCGGTGATCACCGCATGGTTCGCAGCAAATCCAGAAATAAACAATAAGGCTTTTGGGTAGCCTAGCCAACCAGCGAGCGCTTGCTCTAATTTATTATGCGCTTTGGTGAACCCTGTGATATGTCCCGATCCCCCACTCCCCACGCCATATTTATCGGCACCACGTTGCCAAGCGGCAACCACTTGGGGATGGTGAGATAACCCCAAATAGTCATTGGATGAAAAGTTGAGATATTCTTTTCCGGAAAAATAAAGAGACCTACCATTCGCATGATCAATGCACTGACGTTGACGCCAGATAGACGCCTGCTTACGCTGCGCTATCTGGTTTTGTATAAATGATTGCCAAATCATTATACTGCAGCGTTATAAAATTGAGCGTTATCAGCAGTTAACAACGTTTCGGCTAACTTAGCAGCTTGATGGTTATCCCCTTCGTCGGTTTCAATACGCTCAGGGTTAATATTCAGTTTTCTAAATAGCGCCAAGTCTTTGTTTTCGTCAGGGTTTGGCGTCGTTAATAATTTACACCCGTAGAATACGGAGTTTGCACCGGCCATAAAACATAATGCTTGGGTTTGCTCATTCATGTATTCACGGCCTGCAGACAGCCTAACGTATGACGTTGGCATCATGATGCGTGCAACGGCAATAGTACGAATAAAATCAAATGCATCGACATCTTCGTTATCTGCCATTGGGGTGCCTTCAACTTTCATCAACATGTTGATCGGCACACTTTCTGGCGGTTTCGGTAAATTGGCTAATTGGACTAATAAGGCCGCTCGGTCACTAACTTTTTCACCTAAGCCTAAAATCCCACCCGAGCAGACTTTGATCCCTGCATCACGGACATTTTCGAGTGTATTTAAGCGGTCTTGATAACTGCGAGTCGTAATAATATTGCCGTAGTATTCCGGAGAAGTATCAAGGTTATGATTATAATAATCTAACCCTGCTTCCGCTAAGCGTTGAGCTTGGGAATCATCAATCATCCCTAAAGTCATACAAGTTTCCATTCCTAATGACTTCACTTCCTTTACCATCATTTCAAGATAAGGCATATCGCGTTCTTTCGGGTTACGCCATGCCGCACCCATACAAAAACGAGTTGAACCTGCTTGTTTTGCTTTTTTCGCCGATTCCAGAACTTGCTGAACTTCCATTAATTTTTCAGTTTCTAGCCCTGTTTTATAGCGAGCGCTTTGCGCGCAATACTTACAATCTTCAGGGCAAGCTCCAGTTTTAATTGATAACAAAGTGCTGACTTGCACTTGCTGGGGGTCGAAATGTTGGCGATGAATTTGCTGTGCCTGAAATAATAGTTCAAAAAAAGGCATTGAAAACAGTTCATTAGCTTGTTTTATTGTCCACTGTTTTAATTGGCTCACGGAAACGCTCCAGTTGAAAAAGTTGTTGCCAGTTTAAATATTGTGATTATCATGTCAACTAAAATGAGATAAAAAAGTTGACGATGATAGCAAATGGATAACGTAGATATTCAGTTTGATGCCAAACATATTTGGCACCCTTATACCTCGATGAGCCAGCCAATTCCGGCTTACCCGATTGTTGAAGCTCATGGAGCCGAGCTAATCATGGCCGGTGGGGTAAAATTAATTGATGGGATGTCTTCATGGTGGGCAGCCATTCATGGTTACAATCACCCTGTATTAAACCAAGCGGTCACAACGCAATTAGCCAAAATGTCCCATGTGATGTTTGGTGGAATTACGCACCCACCCGCAGTGAATCTATGCAAGCAGTTGGTTGCAATCACGCCAGAGCCACTCGAATGTGTCTTTCTTGCCGATTCCGGGTCAGTGGCGGTTGAAGTTGCTCTGAAAATGGCATTGCAATATTGGCAAGCCAAAGGGGAAAAGCGTCAACGGATCCTCACATTACGTCATGGATATCATGGTGATACCTTCGGTGCGATGGCCGTTTGTGACCCTGATAATTCAATGCATGGCCTGTATAAGGGGTATTTACCTCCGCATATTTTTGTGGAAGCCCCACAATGCGGTTTTTACGATGAATGGGATAGTGCAGATTTGCACCATCTTGAGGTACAACTTGCCGAAAATAGCCATGAAATTGCAGCGATCATCCTTGAACCGATTGTTCAAGGCGCTGGTGGAATGCGCATCTATCACCCTGAATATTTAAAGGGAGTTCGCCATTTATGCGATCAATATGGTCTATTATTAATTGCCGATGAAATCGCTACGGGGTTTGGTCGTACGGGCAAATTGTTTGCTTGCCATCATGCAAATATATCACCGGATATTATGTGTTTAGGAAAGGCATTAACCGGTGGTTATATGACCCTTTCGGCAACGATCACAACCCACCACGTTGCAGAAACTATTAGCAATGGGGAAGCGGGTTGTTTTATGCATGGCCCAACCTTTATGGGCAACCCACTTGCCTGTGCCGTTGCAGATGCTAGCCTGACTTTGCTGCTCAATAGCCCTTGGCAAACAACAATTACCACTATTGAACAACAACTTAAGGCTGAGCTAACACCATTAGCATCCCATCCTAGCGTAGCAGATGTGAGAGTTCTCGGTGCAATTGGCGTGATTGAAATGAAGAAACCTGTAAACACAGCGGCTTTGCAAAAAGTATTTGTGGAAAATGGTGTTTGGGTTCGCCCATTCGGCAAACTGATTTATGTAATGCCACCGTACATCATCACCCCAGAGCAACTGAGCAACGTGACGAATACGATGGCAAAAGTGTTGGGATAACTCAATAAATTCAATCTTAATCTAAGTCGATTTTTTAACTAGATTTTTAACTAGATTTTTAACTAGATTTTTAACTAGATTTTTAACTAGATTTTTAACTAGATTTTTAACTAGATTTTTAACTAGATTTTTAACTAGAGAATCTTCTAAATAATTCGAGTTATAGCAAGGCGGCAATCGAGGATATCTTGGGGAGCATACACCAGTATGTGGCCCAAGTAGCCGAGTGAAGCCAACACCGCTATAGCTCGAAGTATGACGAAGATTAAAGGATAGTGACCCACATAGGTCCTTTCCCTACCCCATAGCGTGCTAATAAACGCAATTTTCCCGTAATCGGGTCAATTTCAGAAACTGAAACGTGGTCTGATTTTTGCCCGCTGGAAATTAAAAAACGACCTGTCGCATCAATATTAAAGCCCCTTGGGTGCGTCTCTGTTGGGTAACGTGCTTCTAATGTTAGCTCGCAACCGTCATCAGAAACCAGATAGTGGCTGAGGTAGCTTTCAGAACGTTCACTAACATACAAATGGCGGCCATCTGGCGTAATATGGATATCGGCAGCCCAGCGCTGGCTTTCGTTACCTAATGGGTAATTTGCCAAAGTTTGCATGTTACGATAGCGAGTGAATTTACGATATACGCCTACCGTTGAATCTAACTCATTCACACAATAAATGACCTTTTCAGTCGGATGGAAGGCCAGATGACGAGGGCCAGATTTTTCAGCCGTAGTAATTTGGTCTGCAGTTGCTTCGGTTAAATAACCATTTTCATGTAAATCGAATAAACGGATATGGTCTTCACCTAAGCAAGGCACCCAAAGCTGTTGATTATCAACATCAACATGAGACGAATGTGGATTTTGCAATCCTTCAATCACTTGAACGACTTGGTTTGGTACACCTTCATCATTGATAGTCAGAACTGATAGATTATGTTGATGATATGAAGGAACAAATAAATATTTGCCCGTGTTATCCAATGATAAGTGAACTGGCGTTCCCGGAACGGATGTTTCTGCTTTTAAACGCAGTGTCCCTTTGCCTTCAATTTCATAGGTTACAACACGAAAATTCGGGCGCACACCAATATAAAGGTATTTTTTATCATGGCTTAATACCATAGGTTGCACTTGGCCCGGTGTTTTTACTGTTTGTAAAAGAGTAAGTTCCCCAACCTCATTCATCAACCATACGTGAATTTGCTGACTCTCGGGGCTCGCAATATAAACAACCTGATTCATCCTGACTCCTTAATTCATGATAAAAATACAAAACCGCATCTATAGTCCACTACATTGGCTTCACTATACCCTATATTATGCAAATCACAGTGAGTAAATAGCGCCAAAGTTCAGCGTCATGAATTTAAAGCTACAATTAATTCATCCAATAACTCAGAGGAGGATGCTGACACCAAACTTCCCCCATTGATCACGTTTGTTTTATTACCATTAATGTTTGCATAATAAACTCCAGCTTCAGTAAGGCAAGGTAAAATAGCCGCGATATCCCATGGTTTCATTAACGTATCAATAGCACAATCGATCCTTCCTGCTGCTACCATTAAATGCTGATAACAATCATTTATAAAAACCATATCTTGAGCAGAATTAACGACATTTGATAGATTGTAAGCTTTGTTACCTTCTCTGTTATCAAAATTGGTACTGTGTATACCTGATATCGAAACAACAGCTTCGCCTAATTTTTTCGTTTTTTTTATCTGAGTGCATATCCGTTTTGGTGCAAGATCACCTTTTTTAGACCAACACCCGTTCCCTAACGATGCATAATATATAGAATCAATAGCGGAAAATGATATAACTCC
The DNA here is from genome assembly GCF_028479245.1 of Providencia sp. PROV223. Lineage (NCBI taxonomy): Bacteria > Pseudomonadati > Pseudomonadota > Gammaproteobacteria > Enterobacterales > Morganellaceae > Providencia > Providencia sp. PROV223. The sequence continues at coordinate 137,440 of NZ_JAMPNG010000004.1, read as the reverse complement.
GACAAGGGGAATGCCACTTTCAACATAAGCAATTAACGTACTAAATAATGGAACGCCATACAAAAATGCTCGTGTTCCATCAATAGGATCTATTATCCATCCGGTAGAAAATTCACCTTCAATATTTGTTCCGAACTCCTCCCCTAAAATAGGAATATGTGGAGTTCTCGCCTGAAGTACTTCTCTTATCACATTTTCTACTTTAAGATCTGTAGCGGTAACAATGGTGTTATCTATTTTTCTGGTAAATGTACCAGCTTCGTAAAAACCTTTTAGTAAATATTTACTAGCGGTATTCGCGGCTTCTAAAGCAATATTTAACACTGTAGAACTCCTTAACTAGCTTTTTGGTAACTCATTGCAACCCTAACGTTCTCAACATAAAACGATCAAGATTTCCCTTGAATGATTCAACAGTAGACCATGCAAAATCTGAGTGCTCAGAGCTTAAACAAACATGACCAGAGCATGAAACATTAAAGTTTAATTGGATACAACGTTGGCCCATTGCTTGGTACTCAACCGCACCGGAAAACCCAGAAATTTCAATAATTATCATTCCGGTTTCTTCTGCGATTTCACGACTAAGCGCTGTCTGCATATCTTCATCACACTCCATGCCACCAGAAGGAATTTCCCATACATTTGGCATGAACTCGCCTTCTGAACGCTTCAAAAAAAGAATTTTTGAATCATGTCCAGCTTTGATTAAACCGCCTACAACAACACGATCATAGTTTTTAAGTTTGGACATGACTGAATGAGGGATATATTTTTCTATCATCTTCGATACATCTCTGCAACAGATGAAATGATTGATAAATAATTATCAATAAAATTGAAACGCTCTTCTCCGTACCAAATATCCAACTTAAACATACTATTGTGAAATTTTATAGCATTTCCGAAATAAGCTTTATTAATTCGAATTTTCTCACCATAGTCACGAGAGATTTTATTTGGTGAGTGAAAGAGAGAATATTCATTGATAGGGCACGTTGAGCCAGATATATCAGCCTCAAGTGCACCAGCTTGGTTTAATATATCTACGAATTCATGCAGACCAATTGAAAATTTAGACTGATCAAACATAACTGGCATGGCATACCAAGCTGGGTTCGCTTTTTTAGGAATGCGAACTATCTTTAAACCATCGATCTGCTCAATTCCAGTTTTCAATAAATGAGCAGTTTCCCTTTTTTCTTGCATCATCTGCTCAAAGTTTAGCATCTGAGGCATAACAACCGAAGCACCAAGTGGGTGCATTCGTAAATTAAGGCCAGTCCCTGTAATAGCAAAATTTCTTAAACTATCAGTGTTCACTTCCTTTTTTGCACGCTTATTAAAATGCCCGACTAACACAGCTCGTTCGTAGAATTCACGATGCTTAGTGGCAAAGAAGCCACCTTCGCCTGAAGTTAGTATTTTCTTACCCTGAAAACTCCAAGCAGAACCATCAGAAAAACTCCCAATCATTTTGCCATCCCAAGTTGCTCCATGTGCATGAGAACTATCTTCTAATAAAAGAATTTCGTGTCGTTCGCATATATCTATCAGTTCATCCATATCACACGGTATCCCCCACATATGTGTAATAATCACCGCTTTTGTTTTATCGCTAATCAGGGCTTCTACGGATTTTGGATCTACATTGCCATTATCCCCACAGTCTGCAAATTTTAGCTCAGCGCCTAGCTGGTGGAGTGGAGAGCATGTAGCAAAGAATGTATAGCTAGGGACTATTACTTCATCCCCTCGGCCTATACCAGCACCATAAAACATGGAAAATAATGCTGTAGTACCAGAATTAACAGCAATTGCATTTTCTACATCAAAAATTTCTTTAAATGTACTTTCTAGGCGCTCGTAAATTCCACCATTATCATAAATTGAGATATCTTCAAAAAGTTGCCTATTAACACTATCTTTAATTTCATCTGTAATAATTGGATGACTAAACTTACAGTATTTTGATTTCATCATACTTCCATTCCTTTTTATTTTATCGCTTTATAACCACTTTCTTTGAAAGCAATTTCTAAAATATCGGTCACGGCAAGTGAACTGACTAAGTTACTATTGAAACTGTCTTGAGAATCACTGAAAAAAAGCTCTCGATACATACGAACAAATGGTGACTCAAGTGCATTAATAAAATTAAATTCATTTATTATTTTTTGTTTCTTTGACTTAACCTGAACTATATTTTCATTTCCATAAATAATACAATTATTACTTATTAACGTTACATCTTCATGTTTCTTATATCCTACGCATGATATATATATATAAATAATTGTATCTCTGCATTGTAACTCTACAAAAGCAACATCATCAACATCATATTCACCAGAAGAAGTATTTATTAACCTAGAGTAATTAACATTAATTTCATCTCCATCAAATAAATAGTTTACTAAATTTACAATGTGATAGCCCATATCCAACCAAACACCACCACCAGAACTCGCATGACTGCTTCTCCAGTCACTATTTGGATTTTTACTAGGAATAGTGTATCTTATTTCTATTTGGGAGACTTTTTCTTCTGTTGAGATTAAATATTCTTTCAGTTTTTCATAAGCTAACGTATATCTCTTTTGACAAACAGTAAAAAATCTCATATCATTTTTAATTATTAAATTCTTTAATTTTTTCGCCTGCATGACATTTAAAGCAAATGGCTTCTCTTTTATTATTGTTATATTATTTTTACAGCAATAAAAAATTACATTTTCATATAACTCATGAGGAAGAGCAATAATAATTGTATCTGGCTCAATTTCATCGAACATTTTACGATAACATAAATAAGTAGGAGGACTGTAATTTAATAATAATTTTGTTTTATAAATATTACTTATCGATATATCACACAGCGCACTAATACTCACCCCCAAACTACATAATGCAGGTATGTGTTCCTTTCTTACAATATTCCCACATCCAATTATCGCCAACCTCATATAATTAAATCCCCATATTAATGGCCCAACTATTTCGCATGAAATTTATTTTCAATTTAAAACGACATGCATATTAGTTAATATTTTACAAAGAAAACAATCTAAGAAAATTACTTTTTATATTATGCTTGTTTATTTTTAATAAATAACGAAGTATATTATTTCAACTTGATTTTTTAATGTAACATCAAAGTTTTATTGGCTACCACAATAAACCCTTTATTCTTACTAGCAAGATGCTAAATACTATCTAAATAACCTTCGCCACAAATCACTTCAATGTAGTATGAGTCCATGCTAACAACTTTTTGAGCGTTCGAAATTTCAATTCTGCAATTTACTAAAAAAACGCCTCATTATCTTAAAATTTTAAAATCATAGTCGATATTGAGCTTTTCACATCAAAAGTATCTACCTAAACAATATGGAATATCTGTCTCTGACAGACAACCTCAACAACAGCTAGATTTAACAATGCCAATTAATATTATCTACAATTTATCGCAGCTATTAGTTTAATTTCGCTTTAACTGTAAAAAATGACACCAACACCACTATATATATCGTGCCAAGAACAAATAATAGTGATACTAAAACGGTTCAGTTCGTTACTATTATCCGCTATGATGATAAAACAACCTTAGCTTACTAACATGAATATGATAGTTTATAGCTGTGCTCAATATATCCTCATCTCCTATACTGATGCTGCCAATCATCGTATAGATAACTCTAAAATCACGTGGAGCCGTTTATGTCATACCGCGTTATTGCGCTCGATCTTGATGGAACACTGCTTGATCACCAAAAGAAAATCCTACCGGAATCTCTAGCTGTCTTACAGGAAGCCCGTCGCCAAGGCGTTAAGGTCATCATTGTGACAGGTCGTCATCATGTCGCTATTCATCCGTTTTACCAAACCTTAGACCTTGATACACCAGCGATCTGCTGTAACGGAACTTATCTATACGATTATTTAGGCAAAAAAGTCCTAAAATCTAATCCGATGACCCTCGATTCAGTCACGCAAATGATCGATAAACTGCGTGGTACTGATATTCAACATTTAATGTATGTTGATAATGCGATGCTCTATAACGCGCAAACAGAAGGCATTAAACGTACATTAAATTGGGCTGAATCCTTACCTGTTGCACAGCGTCCAACCATTGAATTTGTTGAAGATTACGCTGATGTGATGCATAACTATGATTCTATTTGGAAATTTGCTGTTAGCTCACCAAATACAGATCAACTTCATCAAGTCGTTAGTGAAATTGAAAATGACTTTGGTTTAGATTGTGAATGGTCTTGGATGGATCAGGTGGATGTCGGCCGTAAAGGTAATAGTAAAGGCCAACGCTTAAAGGAATGGGTTGAATCCCAAGGGATGACAATGAATGATGTTGTCGCTTTTGGTGATAATTTCAATGATTTAAGTATGCTGACAACCGCAGGTTTAGGTGTCGCGATGGGTAATGCGGTTGATGAAATCAAGCAACAAGCTAAGCTCGTGACTCGAGTTAATACTGAACCGGGTATTGCTGAAGTTATCCGTAAGTACGTTCTGTAACGTCCAATTATTTTATTAATTCAAGGAAAGCTCAGCTTTCCTTTTCTTATTTTCTATTGTCACAGCGCCAAGAACGACGAGTGATTATAGATGACGAGATAGCGATACAGCCTTCACTTGCGCATACACTTTTCTACCTTTACGAATAGACAGCTCATCCCTTGCCCAGCGGGTAATACGTGCCCATAAATAATGTTCTTCGCCTAAATCTAGCTTCACATCCACTTGTTCGCCATCTTCAATCCATTCAACCACTTCTGCGGCCAAAATATTTCGAATACTGCTCACTTGTGGTTTTTCAAGCACCAAAGATACATCCGATGCATCAATACGTATCCGAACGTTAGTGCCTTGTGGTGCGTTAACACGTGGGATCCACAGTTTTTGACTCCCCACAATCACCGCTGTCATTTCATAATCAGGGTGTTGACTATGTACAGTTGCACTGACCACACTGCTTAACGTTTCTTGCTGTAGCCAAGGACGCAAAGCACTGCTTGCCCAAACATCTTCCAAGGCGCCAAAGGCTTTAACTTTACCTTGTGCCATCACGATGACTTTATCTGCTAAACGCAAAATTTCATCCAAACTATGGCTGACATATAAAATCGGAATTTTAACGTCTTGAGAAAGCTTTTCTAAATACGGCAGCAATTCCCGTTTTCGGGGCAAATCCAAAGAGGCTAACGGCTCATCCATCAGGAGAATTTCAGGGGCTGTAAGCAATGCACGACCTATGGCAACTCGTTGTTTTTCACCACCAGAAAGGGTTATCGGGTAGCGATTGAGTAATTTTTCAATACCAAGCAGCCCGACAATATCGTCGAAGCGGGCTTTCATTTCAGGCGCCATGCCATAACGCAAATTGCTTTTCACCCGATAATGAGGAAACAACCGTGCATCTTGAAATACATAACCGATATGGCGTTGTTCGGGCGGTAAGCAAATCCCTTTTTCTACATCCACCAATGTACGACGATTGAGTACAACACGCCCTTTACTGGGTTTAGTTAGCCCACCTATCACATTGATAAGCGAGGTTTTTCCTGCGCCAGAAAGCCCAAAAACCGCGGTAATACTTTCCGTTGGCAATTGCGTTTTAACTTCTAACTGTAAGTCGCCTAATTTTTGTGAAAAATCGAGTTCTAACATATTAGGCCACTCCCAAACGCTTTTTACCCCAGCGGGTTAGCCACTCTGAGATCAATAATGAAATCAAGGCTAAAATAATCGCAATGACACATAAGCGCGCAGCGTCTACTTCTGCCCCCGGCGTTTCAATTAAGGTGTACATCGCTAATGGGATGGTTTGTGTTTCACCTGGTATATTCGAAACAAAAGTAATTGTGGCGCCAAATTCACCAAGCGAACGTGCAAAGGCTAACACTGTTCCGACAATAATGCCGGGAAGAGAGAGCGGAATGGTTATCGTGAAAAATACACGTAATGGTGTCGCACCTAATGTCCTCGCTGCTAGCTCCAATTTTTGGTCAACCGCTTCAAGCGCTAAACGAATTGCACGCACCATTAGTGGAAATGCAACCACGGCAGACGCAAGCGCAGCGCCCCGCCAACTAAAGGTAAAACTAAAGCCAAACCAGTTATATAACCATTCACCGATAAAACCGCGTTTACCCATACTGATCAACAGTAAGTACCCCACTACCACTGGCGGCAATACCAGTGGTAGGTGGATAATACTATCAAGCAGTGTTTTTCCAGGAAAATTACAGCGAACCAATACCCACGCAATTAAAATACCTAATGGTAAACTGAAAATTACAGCTACACTGGATACTTTTAGACTTAGGTAAATCGCTTCCCATTCATAAGGACTTAACATCTGCAAAAAAATGCTCTCTTAACGTTTATTTAGTTCGAGGTTCAAAACCGTAACGTTTGAATACTTCTGAAGCCGCAGGGGTTTTCAAGTATTCATAGTAATCACGCGTTGCTTGGTTATCTTGATCTTTAACAATTGCCATTGGGTATTCAACAGGTTTATGTGTATCTGCTGGGAACACACCGACCACTTTGACTTTTTGGCTAGCGACAGCATCAGAACCATAAACAATCCCTAAAGGGGCTTCTTGGCGTTCAACTAATGCCATACCACTACGCACATTATTCGTACGCGCTAATAGTGGATTAACCGTTTCCCATGCGCCTAAATTGCTTAACGCTTCTTTGGCATAAATACCAACAGGGACATGGTCAGGATCACCAACGGCTAAACGGCCACCATCTAGCAATTTTTTCCAATCCGTTTGTTTATTGATTTCGACTTTATCAATTTTTGCATCTTTCGGTGCGATTAACACCAATTCATTACCTAATAATGTATAACGTGTATCTTCGACCATCAACTTTTTATCAATAGCGTAATCCATCCACTGTTGGTCAGCAGAAATGAATAAATTAGCGGGAGCACCTTGCTCAATTTGACGAGCTAGAGTCGAAGAAGATGCATAAGAAGCAACAACTTCAACTTGGGTGTCTTTCTTATATTGTTCTGAGATTTCATTTAATGCATTAGTCAGTGATGCAGCGGCAAAAACCGTAATTTTATCAGCTGCAAAACTGTGGCTAGCCATCGTTAATGTCAATGTTGCGCCCGCGAGAAGTGATACCAAACCTTTTTTCATTTTTATCTACCCTAGTATTAATCGACACGTTATATATAACAGGACACAGCGATAACTTAAAGTCAAACTCGCGATAAAAGTGTGCTGGCGCAAGAAATGATGCAATTTTGTTGCATGTTTTCCCTAAAGGATAAATTAGCTGATGAAAAAACACACAAGTACCCAAATCGTTTTTCTATAGAAAACTTTCTATTGCCCTTATAACTTTATCGGCACAAGTTGTGCACATTTCAGTATTCCATTCCACTTTTACAAATGACATAGCAAAGGTAATTATATGGTGGCCTTTCCGACAAAGCTTAGTACGCACTTTATGGCAGAATTAACAGTCGAACAGTTTAATGGACTGTTTGATAAAGAAATAGCATCTGAAACCTTAGCTTCTTTAGCAAAATCGGCTAGTAATGGGAACTTAGAGAGTATCGATTTATTACACAATATCGCTCTACGGCAAGACAGTGAGGGAAGAAAAGCAGAAAATATTCTGTTTGATTTATTTAGCGGAAAGCTGCCTGCAAAGAAAGGTATAGATAAAGAAATACAAGAAACTAGCAAAAAATTATATCAATTACACCTTAATACAAAAACCAAAAAACACCTAAAAGACTCGAAACTAACGACCCCTTCTAAGCTCCTTTATATTGTCGGATCTGCAATAGAAAAAGTTATTGATAGACTTGGTTTAACAAAACTATTGATGAAAAATGAACCTACGGAATCCACTCTTTGGGATAATAACAGGATGACAACAAGTGATGAGATTGATGCAAGCAATAAAAATAACCCAACTTTGCCATCAAATATGACGGTCAATGACTCAATAGGCCTCACCCAAAGCGGATACAATTTATTAGCAGAAATAATTGAACAAAAAGTCTTGAATAGCAACACATTAAACCAATTCGAATTATTCCCTATCAATGTTAATGATAACCATTGGATCTTATTTGTGCTCTATCAGGCAGATCCAATACATCAATCAGCGAATAATAAAAGAAAATGCATTCTATTTAATTCATACGATAACGTGAGTACCGATATTCGAAAAGAAATAACAGTGGCAGCCAAAAAGGGCGGTGTTACTGAAGAAGATATCACTTACATAGAAGGAAACATCCAACAGAACGTACCTAATGGCTGTGGATTATTTGTTATTGCAGCAATAAAGCAATTAACTGAAAATATTCAGCAAGATCCTGATAAAACGCTCAAACAATTCCACCAAGATTTCTTAAATAAAACAATTTATGAACAAGAGCAATTTAATCTTCATGAACGTCGGCAATTATTTTCTACTTACTACGATAACGAATACCGACCATCATGAAATTCCTCTCCAATATGAAAAACCCCCTGACTGCATTTACAGTCAGGGGGTCTATAATCAGCCACATAAGAAATTTTGTTAAAAATTACTTGTTTTCAGTGTTGTGATGATGAGGTACATGTGCTTTAGACAGTAAGTTAAAGAATGCACCCAAGCCATAGATCAAACCCATGATCAAAAACATAACGACTGGAACCATCATCAGGGCAAAACCCAAACTTTTAATTAGTTCAAACATAGGAAAAAACCTCTTCAGTGATACTGTGCCCACCAGCCTACAAGATACGCCGACGAGGGAAAACTTGACTCTCAGTACATTGAGTATAAATCAAATCAGAATAATAACGCACAATTACGTTATAATGGAGACTATTTTAGACAAAATATTATACTAACGACATACTAAACGTGCTTTTTACGTCTGTCATCACCAGCCACGCCGGAAGGGAGAAATTTATGCAGGCCGAAATTTTACTCACACTGAAACTACAGGGCAGTTTATTTGCTGATCCTCGCCGTATCGCGCTACTAAAACAAATTAAAGCGACAGGGTCAATCAGCCAAGGCGCTAAACTCGCAGGGATCAGCTATAAAAGTGCTTGGGATGCCATCAATGAAATGAATCAACTCACTGATGATATCCTTGTTGATAGAGCAACAGGTGGCAAAGGCGGTGGCGGCACAACACTCACCCATTATGGTGAAAGATTACTTCAACTTTATGATTTACTGGCGCAAATTCAACAAAAAGCCTTTGATGTACTCAAAGAAGATAATCTCCCTTTAGACAGCTTATTAGCGGCTATTTCACGGTTTTCATTGCAAACCAGTGCCCGTAACCAATTTTTTGGTACTTTAATTTCCCGTGACCATATGCAAGTTCAACAACATGTACAAATTCGCTTAGCCGATAACAGCACTGTGATTAATGCCGCACTAACAGAGCAAAGTGCTAACCGTTTAGGGTTAACCGAAGGTAAAGAAGTTCTCGCATTGATTAAAGCACCTTGGGTAAAAATAACTAAACAACCTAACCCAACAGGCTTTGATAACTACCTTGCAGGGAAAATTACCACTTTAGAGAGAGGTGATGAGAACAGCGAAGTGATAGTGACACTCACAGGCGGTGAAACTTTATGTTCAACCATGCCAAACAGTGAAATTGATAGCCAATCTTTGAAAATTAATAATAGCGTTACTGCACTATTCAATGCTGACCAAGTGATTATTGCCACCCTGTGTTAATTTGTCCTGCTTACTTACTATAAAAGTAAGTAAGCATTCACCTTTTTTTTCCTGCCATGCCGTTCAGTTGTTGACTTTATCTTCAATCCTGATTATTTGTGATAGATGACAAGGTAAATAATCATGATAAGGAAGCTTGATGAGCACAATAACAATACAACATGGCAACTTTAAGCTCAGCGAAATCCAGACTTTAGACATTCAACAACTTAACATCGAAAAAGGGGAAAGTTGGGCTTTTATTGGTGCTAATGGCAGCGGTAAATCTTCACTCGCTCGAGTGCTTTCCAATGAGCTCCCTCCACTTTCGGGTGTCGTAAAAAATACATTCACCTCTCCAGTTCGTTTATCATTTGAACAATTACAAAAAATCATCAATGAAGAATGGCAGCGCAACAATACGGATATGCTCAGTGATGATGAAGATGACACAGGGTATACCGCTGCTGAAATCATTCAATTTAACCATAAAGACAATGAATTTTGTCTCGAACTGGCCGCTCGCTTTGGTATCAGTGACTTACTTTCGCGTCGCTTTAAATACCTTTCCACCGGTGAAACTCGTAAGGTTTTATTATGCCAAACATTAATGGGCAACCCTGACTTGCTAATCCTTGATGAGCCATTTGATGGCTTAGATGTTTACTCAAGAAATCATCTTAGTGAACTACTCTCTAGTTTGTCTGAAAAAGGCCTCACCTTGGTGTTAGTGCTAAATCGCTTTGATGAACTCCCTGAATTTATTGAAAATATGGGTGTTGTCGCAGACTGTAAGCTAACGATGACGGGAAATAGAGAGTCAGTACTCGCTAACACGCTAATCACACAATTACAGCACAGCGAGAAAATTAAACATCTTTCCATCCCTGAAACCGAAGACCCAACCGCAGACGAAAAACTGGATGATACAACGCCTCGTATTATTTTGAGAAATGGGACCGTTAGCTACAATGACAAACCGATACTGCACGGTTTAAATTGGCAGGTAAATCCAAACGAACACTGGCAAATTATCGGCGAAAATGGAGCAGGAAAATCAACGTTACTGAGCTTGATTACAGGAGATCACCCTCAAGGGTACAGTAATGACTTAACCTTATTTGGCCTCCGTCGTGGGTCAGGAGAAACCATATGGGATATTAAGCGCCATATTGGGTATGTCAGCAATAGCATTCACCAAGAATACCGAGTCGCAACCAGTGTACTCAATGTCATTATTTCCGGTTTTCATGATTCTATTGGCTTGTACCAAGCACCTTCTGACCGTCAAATACAATTAGCGCATGAATGGTTAGCTTTGTTAGGTTTTTCAACACAAACAGCTCAGCAACCTTTCCATAGTCTTTCGTGGGGGCAGCAGCGCTTAGTTTTGATTGCCCGAGCGCTAGTTAAACACCCTGCCATGCTGATTTTAGATGAGCCATTACAAGGCTTAGATGGTCTTAACCGATTATTAGTACTGCGGTTTATTGATGTAATGCTAAGCCAAGGTAACACACAACTCCTGTTCGTTACCCATCATCATGAAGATGCCCCTGCTTGTATTACGCATCGGCTCACTTTTGTCCCTGATAATGGAAAATACCGTTACGATATTGAAGCGCTCTAATTTTTGACTTATTTGCCAATAGATACGATGAAACTATTGGCAAATTTAATCTAATATTTAATAGATGATAACTAAATTATCTAATTACAACCATTTGATTTTGTTTAATTTATTATTATTCAGTTATTTTCAATTAGAAAAATCACACAAAATTATTACACTTCGCCTCTTCTAATAATTTAGACATTATAATGGATATTCTTTATGGCTTGGTTAATGTTAGCCTCTTCACTTGCTACACTTGCAACACATCGTTTAATTGCTCTTTTTTTACTCATCTGCACAATCATTACTGCTGCATACACACACATTATTGATTGGCAAGCGATTCTACTCTTAGCTTGTATTACGTTAATTGCCATTATTCGTTTGCGTTTCCAACACTACCTACCCATAAAAATTATCAGTGAAATCACCTTACTAATCTGTGCGATCGGGTTATTCATTCACTTATTTCCTGGTTTTAATAACCTGAAATATCTAGATAAAGTCACAGTAGGAACACACAGCGCTCCTTTCACAATGTATTTTAATTTTGATAAGGCACTCGTCCCTTTTATTTTACTTGCCTGCTTACCAACATTATTTATTTGCCGTCCAGCCAAACATGCAACTAAAGTTCAATGGGCACTATTAGTTAGTTTTGTTCCACTTTTATTGCTAATTGCGACTGCTGCTGGTGGGTTAGCCTTTGAATGGCATTTTCCTAGTTGGTTACCTGCTTTTATGCTCTGTAATCTATTTTTTGTTTCATTAGCAGAAGAAGCGCTATTTCGTGGCTATTTACAGCAACGCCTAACCCTTTGGTTAAAATCACCTTACCTCGCATTAGTTATTACTTCACTGTTATTTGGTGCAGTGCATTTTGCTGGTGGGCCGTTGTTAATTCTCTTTGCTACGTTAGCTGGTTTGATTTATGGCTTAGCTTGGATGTGGAGTGGTAAATTATGGCTGGCGGTATCAATTCATTTCGGGTTGAATTTAGGGCATCTATTATTTTTTACTTACCCATTTAAGTTGGTTACTAGTTAATATTAGCGAATTGAAAATTCATAATCCCCCATAAACTGGATGATTTTTATCATAAAAAATCACTAACACAAGTGATGTTAGTGATTTTTCATTATTATAGCCATGTTATCTATCGTTAATCTAATTACTAGCTTGATTAACATTCATTGGTTTAATTTCACCAGACTCAATATTAAGATAAAAATCTCGACTCGGATTTCCTTGTAGATATTTATCAATTACAGTGAAAATACTGCCAAAACGTAATTTAAAAATATTTTCAAATGAACTACCCGCATTAATTTTGTCAGTCTCAGTTGGTAATGACGATAACAAGGTTCCTGTGAGGAATCGATACTGATTTAATCTTTCTACAGGTATATCTTGTAACGCAAGCTCGTCTGCATTACGTAAACGATAAAAATCCACAGCAAGATCAAAACCATTCCATTTTGCAAAGTCCTTTAACTGATACCCTGTATTTTTAGCAAGAATAGCGGCTTTATCACTGGCTTTTTTCCATGCATCAGAGTCTTTCTTCAAATAGATTTCGGTGACATTAACAGTCCCAGGGTCGTTTGCACAGATTTCATGATTTTGGCCCAATGATGCCGTTAATACTTCATTATAAGCTTTCTTTGTATCTAATTGGCTTAAAATAAGCATCTCTTCACCATTCAAACTAAATAACATTTGACGAATTTCACATGGCCATTCCTCTGGAATAAAACGTAAACGTGTCAGTTCAGTAATATGCCAATTAGTGAAGTCATAATAATTATTTGCGCTTAAGATATCTTTATTCCAAAGATGCGACGAGTTGGTATTTTTGAGGTGATCCCATTCTTGCTGATAGTGCTCAAATAACTCATCAAACCGAGGTACATCTTCTATTATAATAGTTTGCACATCAATTTCATTGGCATTTCTAAAATTCAATATTTTATAAGCAGGGACATATGCTGCCATTGAGGGAGCTTGAATATTAAAAAGTAAGCTGCCATCCGAATACTTACGTACACCTGTATCATTAAAATGCATATGACCGCCAACATGAACACCGATGCCTGTTTTTGCCATTGCATGGCTCGTGTCTTCTTTTGGAGCCCTTTCTAACTGAAATTTACCTTTACCAAAAATGGTTTCAAGGTCATCTGCTGCGCCATTATCAAATTCAACCATCGGAAAATGGCTAAACGTGATTAATGTTTTATTTTGTTCTTTCGCGCGCTTTGCAACATCCGCCATCCACTCAACAGTCTGTTGTTTGTGTGTCAACATTTTGTTGTAACCCGCATTCCCCGACCCCGCAAAGTTTTTAGCCGCCTTAGGGTGGTTAATATCTGCTTTTTCAGAAGGAACATAGACATTGGCATCAACGGCCATTAACCACAAACCAGGAGTAGGCTCAACAAGGTAACTACTGTCTGCAACATTAAAACAAGGCCCATATCCCTCCTGCTTATATTTACCGCCTGTTCCTTGAGTACAAATTTCATACTGTCTTTGGTTAAAATCACTGGATTTTAAAGCTGCTTCATAGCTGTAACCTTGAGAATCATAGTTTGAGTATGGCGTTTCCCAATAAATATCTTCTGGTAGTGGATTAATACCAAACGATTTCATTGCATCCATCACTCGACCATAACCACTATATACCATTTCTTCGGTACAAATTGTCGGTAACTCAGCGCCCGTTTCTATAACGGCCGTTTTTCCTTTATATCCCGTACACTCATTAGCCCCTAAACTAAAGATACGTTGAGTTTTACCATCAATTCCAAGAAAATCTTCCTTTCCTGCTGGCATATCAAATGGGCGGTTCGGATCATGATTTCCTGGCGTTGCAAAGAAACGCATACCATATTTTTGCTCGTACTCTTGCAAGACTTTCACTAGCCCACGTAAATGAATAGGTTGGCCGTCATCGGTAAAATCGCCAGGTAATGCAATGAGTTTAATACCTTTCTTACCTGCATCATCAAGTGCAGCACGTAGAGCAAAATAATTTTCATTAAATAAACGCGTAGAGGTTAATTGCGCATACATAGAACGAATAACGACATTTTGACCACTTTTACTATTTTTTAATCCTTCAAATGCATTATCAGCAAACTGCCCATAAACATCATGAAAATGGATGTCGGGCATAAACGCGACGCGATAATTATAAGATTGAGCCGTAGGGTCATTTGCCATTGCGACAGTTCCAACGGACATTAATGCAAGGGCAAAACCATATTTTAATTTATTGTTCATATTTGTTCCCTTTAGATAATTAACTATTTCTATCAGAAGTTATATGCAATGCCAACACGATAACGCCACTGCCATGCATCACGGTAAGTTTGTCCATTTTTGACGTATGAACCGTCATCATAGGAAACATAGCCTAATTCAATATAAGGAACCCATGTCTTATTACCAATCCAAGACACATTCAGATTATGTGCATAATCCTTTTCTTTACCTTTATATGCGGGATAATCAGTATCAAATTTATATTCAAAGTCATAACTTAATGAGAAATCTTGCGACTTATAACCTAAATAAAAATTACTCTGCCAATAATGTTGATTATCTTTTTTAGGCTTATTAGAGTTATCATAATGCCTTACGCCATAACGTAAACGAGTTCCAATATTAAAATCATCCGTTAAATTATAAGCAGCTTTGACACTGAATTTATAAGCTGTATCTTTATCTCCGGAATCTAGCGCAAAAGAAGGAGTTAAAACAAAATCTTTTGTGGCTTTATATTTATAACCGACTTCAACCTCATTTCCTTTTGATGATAGGTTTTCACCGAAACCGCCATCTCGGCTTCTCCATTTTCCTTCAAGGCTAAAATAAGTTCCATTTTGCATGCTATGGCCAATTTTGACACGATCTTCATGACGATGCTCATCCCCTAACCATTCATGACGATAGTCAATATATGTCGCATTCGCTGCTGTGCAAAATAATAACGTAGAGATACCTAGAGTTAAGTTTTTCATAAACTGATTCCTATAATTAATATTTATTTTTTATTTAACGGTTAAAACAATGAGTTATTAGTTATCTTTTATGTATATACACTCCTTATTTTTTGAAAAAAACCATTCCAACCCTTTAAATAACTTAAAAGAAAATTAACCTTATTAAAATTTTAAAATTATTTTATATTCTTATCTCACATCCCTAATTCCAACTTTAATAAATCAACAATATATTTTGATTTTTTCGCATTTAATATTTCATTTCTAAAAGACTCATGCATTAATTTACGTGCGAGAACAGAAAAGATTCGCATATGCTGATTTTCATCTGAATCATTAATTGTTAGCATAATTACCAATTTAACATCAACATTGTCTCCCCACGCTAGCTCATTCGGTAAACGTAATACTGAAATACTACTATGTTTAACAAAAGGTGATTTACAGTGCGGTATTGCAATTGAGAAACCTAATGCCGTACTAAAAATTTCTTCCCTCTGCCATATTGCTTGTTCAACTTGTGCTCCTGAGTCAGCTCGGTGATTAATCTCTAAATTATCAGTTAATCGTTTAATGACTTCCTCTTTACTTTCCATTTTTTCATCAAGAAAAATTAAAGACGGATCCAATACTGAATAATTAATTTTTGGTTTATTCGTAGAACTAGCCAAATGAGATAATTTATATTTTTCAAGCTTGAACCAATTATCTGCATATACATCAGGTTCAATAATTAATAAATCGTATTGCGTGTCTACCAATAAAACATGAGCAGATTGGATTGATTCAATCATAGAGGATGAAAGGCATATTAAAGGAAGAGAGAAAGATTGCGCTAAAATAACGGTATGTGATATTTCTGCGCCTGTAGCCATCACAATACCTTGCAAATATTCACCTCTCAATGCCAATAATTCGCTTGGAGTTAGTAATCCTTGACAAATAATAATCGAATCTTCTGTTAATTTAGGAAGTTGTATTTTAGATTGAATACCAAGATGCCTCGCTATACGCAATCCCAAATCCTTAATATCTAACTCACGTTGGCGTAAATATTCATTACTACTGCTTCGAAATGGCAAGCTGAGTTCCTCAATTGCCATTGATAACGCCGCAATCGCATTACGTGCCTCTCTTGGTTCAAGCAAGCAGGCTTCAATATCCTCATCATCCAATAATTGGCTTTGTGCCTCTAGAATATCAACCGCTGCTTTATCAGCTTGCTGAATGTCTAGACTAAATTGCTGACGAGCTCTTTGTAACGCAAGTTTTAGTATTTCACATTGCTCTGATTGTGAACTCGATGGCTCTGATAATGAAATCTTTTGTAAATCAAAAGATTCCATATAAATAGACCTACCTTTTGCAATACCTTTGCTAACACCGTCACCCTGAATAATTTGGGATAGTGTCCGGCTCAGATATATCGGGATCATTCCTTGTTCTGGTTTATCTTTTTTCGGCATTAATCCATCACAATGAATAAACTCTTGCTCAATAAATATTTTTAGTTTTTCATAAGCTAGATTTTCATCATTTCCACTGATTGTAAAATAACATTCGTCACCAACAGTGACATCTGCACCAACAAGAGCCAGCACACTTTTCGCATTGGCTTGGCGTTGTTTACTTTTATTAAAAAGTAAAATATCTGATTGAAAACAAGCTGTTTTTTGCTCAATTGCACTCGCTGGTCTTGCATGAATACCATTTGGTAACTCACAACGAAATGTAAGTACTTTCATTACTTTTCCTTATTAATTAATCAACCAAGACACAGGCGTACAAGGGGCTGCTTTATCTGTATTTATGCATGGAGACTCCGATAAAGTAACTTGGTGTATCTGTGTATTCGACTTAGGCTCTGAATAAGTTTTGGTTTCACTACTTGGGTTCCACCCTCGTAAAATAAGTGATTCTTGGTTCTGTGCTTTTTTCAAAGTGCTGAAATGCAGCTCGCTATCCCACGTCAGTAAACTATAAATATCAGGAAAAACAATATAATGAGGGTTAGTTTTAAATTGAGACCAACCAGAGTCTAGGTAACCAAACGCAGGTAAACGCCAATGCTCAATATCACGCCAAAGTTGGGAACTTTGACTATTGTCTATCGGCAGTATGGCAAAATGGAAATGATGGAGCCCCTGAATTTGTGACTCTGGTGATGGAAGAACCATACCCGATGCACGTCCCGGCCGCCAAGTGAGATTGGCTTGGCCTAACCAACCCACACTGCGCAGCAGGGTTACGCGAATAATATCGGTTTGGTTTGCTGGTATCTCATACTCTCTGAGCCCTTTCGTAACAACACACATACCTTTTTTATCATCATATTGCATTACCAAACTTTGCATTGGATAGAGTGCCGTTGGTGCTTCCGTCCAGTTTTCTTCTCGCCATATTTTCATGGCAGCTGGCTGATTTTCTCGCTGGATCAAACCAAAAGGTTGGTCTGCGAAATGAAATACCTGTTGAACTACCGTAGGGATCTCTACCTGGATTCGATGGTCTTCGACTGTATTATTGATCGTGATTTCAACATCTAACCATGCCTTATCATGAGGCAAAGAAAGTTTCATGGTGGCAGTTAAATGCGCATTAGCTTGCTTTTCTTGGCGGGTCATCGCATTTTGAGGAACGGGTATCAGCCAATTAAGCATAAGCGAATCCATTAAAGGCGCCCTGATACAATCAAATTGCTCTAAATGGCCATCACTACTGATTAACCAATCATTTTCAGGTGGCGAATAGTTATAATTATCCCCTGCGTCCCCACCATCAATTAACCGAAGAATGTTCGGATAATGCTGCTGACTGCGTTTATCGGTTAGCATCAACTGCCCTTGATGTATTTCGAGCTTCAACCATTCATTTTCTAATATATTCTCAGCCTGAATATGGGTAGGAGTGTCAAAGCCCGCATTTTCACCTTCAAGTAAATAAAAAGTCCGATAACCACAGGAAGGCAAGTCTTTCGCTTCAAGTAATATTTCACACTTCCGATACCATGTCGTTGTTGTACTATTTGCTAGTTCCTGTACGATCAATGACATATCCTGTTTTTCTTCGTGAATAAGTTGCCAGCGGCAAGGTCTTCCTGCATCGTCCTTAATACAAAATTGTTTTTCCGGTGTATAAAGTGTAATGCGAACCTGCGCATCTCTTTTATGTGGCAATGAATTGAAGATAATCACTTTTTTACCTTCTTGGGTCGCCTCTATCCCACAAGCAAGCATTTTCATATTCAGATCAAACAGTTGATTCGCACTTTCTAAGCCGTCTTTTAAGCGCGCTTTTACCATGCTATTAACACGGTCAGAGTTACACCCACCAATACTGTCGTGGGCATGCGACTGCATCGCTTTGCGCCAAATATTATCAATCGCGGTTTGTGGGTAAGGCAAACCAAGCCGCCAATTAATCGCCAAAAGTGGCTCAAGTTGTTGGCTAACAAATTGCTCTAACTGCGCATTTAATAATTTGATATCCACCCGTGTGGAAAAAATACCGCGGTGGACACGCATATATTTCGAGCTCAGTAATTCACCTTCGAATTCAGGTAATCCCGAACTATTAGCTTGAAGCGCATCAAAAAATGCACTAAAGCTACTTTTGACAAAATAATAGTCATTTTGTACTTTATTTAGCTGCTCAAGCATTCTAGGAACGGCATACTCAAATGGCGACTGGTCATTACCATTAGGTAACAATATCTGGTCCGAATGAGCAAACCGAGCCTGTTTTTCTAGGATTGCAGGCAAAACAGCTGACGCTTTTTCTGGGTTATCAGGCAGCCATTTCGCACAACCATACCCCCAAGGTAATACCGCCGTAGTGACTCGATGGCCTGACTGCGATTTCCAAATAAATTCACTACTGGCAACATCATGTTCACACCAGCCGCGCCATACCACCGCATGGTTAATGCCAAACTCTTGTAAAAACATTGGAAGTTGCGAACTTTGTCCAAATGAATCAGGCACATAACCTATTGGCATATAATTTTCCCATTGATCACAATCGGCTTTGCCCAATAATAAATTACGCGTAATGGATTCAGCTCCCACCACTAAAAAATCCGTTTGTGTATACCAAGGCCCAATAAGAATTCGACCTTGTTTAATTAATTTCTGTAAACAATCACGCCTTTCTGGTGCAACCTGTAAATAATCTTCCAACACTACAGTCTGTCCATCTAAGACAAATGGGCCAAGAGAAGGGTCTTCTTCTAAATGTTTTATTAAATCATTCATGAAATAATAAAGAACAATTTTTGAATCATTCTCAGTGAAATACCATTCACGATCCCAGTGCGTATGTTGAATTAAATGTACCGTTTTCATTTTATGACCTTAAAATATTTTTAGCAGAACAAACCCGCACGTTATTCACGCTAATTAACACAGCATAAGATTATTAAGATAAAGTTCTAATTAACGTCCGACTTTAAATTTAGGAATCGCCGTTTCTATTTTTTTAG
The DNA here is from genome assembly GCF_028479245.1 of Providencia sp. PROV223. Lineage (NCBI taxonomy): Bacteria > Pseudomonadati > Pseudomonadota > Gammaproteobacteria > Enterobacterales > Morganellaceae > Providencia > Providencia sp. PROV223. The sequence continues at coordinate 117,603 of NZ_JAMPNG010000004.1, read as the reverse complement.
TTTCTATCGTTTTATTTCCACGAAATATTAATAAAGAACCAACAGTGATAATTCCAGATCCTACAGCAACCGATAATATATATATCGGCCATTTATCTACGGCCAACCAGCCATAAAACCCTGAAATAGGCGCATGGTTTATCGCACCTAAACCAACTGCCATCGCCGCACCTGTTGCTGCACCAACTATATTAATAATAATAATTTTTGGATTTGCCAGCGCAAATGGAATTGCACCCTCTGAAACACCAATTAACCCCATTAATGTCGACGCTTTGCCAGCCTCTCGTAATGACTCAGGAAAACGTTTTGCCCAAATTAACGTTGCTAAGCCAATGCCAATTGGGGGAATAATAATAGCCACTTGAGCCGCAGTATTTGGCTCATAAATTTCCGATGCTAATAATGCCATTGCAGTAGTTACAGCCGCTTTATTAACTGGCCCCCCAAGGTCAAATCCAACCATGGCACCAATAACGGCAGCAAGAATAATTTTGTTAGACCCCGACATTGATAAAAGCCATTGTTCCATACCATGATTAAGTGCCGCTAAAGGTGCACCAATCACAAATGCCATAATAATACAGGTGAGTAATGTACCCCCGACTGGTAAAATAAAAATAGGTCCTGCTGATGCAAGTGATTTGGGTAATTTCGTATATTTCGCTAATAAACGAACAATGTAACCCGCAATAAATCCTGCCGCTAATGCACCTAAAAACCCCGTCCCTAAATTGCTAGCCAATAGGCCGCCAACCATGCCTGGCGCTAGTCCGGGTTTATTCGCAATCGCAAAACTGATATAACCCGCAACAATGGGTAACATGAGTGATAACGCTAACCCACCAAAACCATCAAATTTATGAAGCATTTGCACCACAAAATTTGTCGCATCCTGATGGCTTGCATCCCAAATATTATCAATGCCATATAAAGATGCACCAATACGCGCTATCCCCATAATTACCGCACCAGCAATAACAAATGGCAGCATCCATGACACACCAGTCATAATGGCATTTTTAATTTCCGTACCAATACCTAATTTAGACGCACCATTAAACTGCCCCATTCTTCATTTCCTCCTCGATGGCATCAATAATTGCATCGCCATACTTAATTGGATCAGCAACGCTACATTCAAGCTTAATCATTCCATCAAATCGTTCCTTATTAATAACAGCGACATCAGCAGCCAAAATGACCGCATCTGCTCTTGCTAAGTCGTCACTGGTAATTTCATTTTCAATTCCCATACTCCCTTGGGTCTCAACTTTGATTTCGTGACCACGTTTTTTCCCTACGATATCCAATGCTTCCGCTGCCATATAAGTATGAGCAACACCAGTAGGACAAGCAGCGACACAGATAATAAACATAACAACTCCTTAAAAATTTAATTCAGGTAATAAAAAAAGCACAATGGCGAAAACGCGCATTGTGCTTTTGAAAGACAATTAAAGTTAAATTAGCCAAATTTCCAGGCGCACCACTAGAATGACGGCAAGTCATCATGTGACGTAAACTAGAAACAAGGAACAAAAATAGCAATTCGTAACGCTTACGAATATTCAGTGATATTAATGGCTTTACGTAATACTTTCTTTCTACTTTAACCACACCGCTAGCAAATAATTCGGTATAAAGCGTCTGTGCACTCAGCCATAATTGCGACCAATTAACTGAAAAATCATTTTCTAATTGGTTAGGGTATTCGGATTCGTCTTTTTCTAAAGAGGTAACGGGAACAAACCAGCAAATTTTGCTCAATAAAGCCTTCATTTTGCTATCAAGTGACAGCAAAAATAAAATGCAGGTCTTAAAAAATGAAGCAAAATGTAAAGACATCGTGTTTCCCCTTTAGAAATTGGCATCATTCTAAACGTATAAAATAGAAAATTACTGTGATTCCACACTCATTTATTAAAATAGATATAAATTAAAACCGTCAAAACCTTATTAACGACCTTCGTTAATTAATAATAAATTGATTATTAATGACTTAGATTAAATTATAAAAATATTTTTTATTTTAAAAATATATTTTAGTAAAAAAAGCAAAAGAATAAAAAACTGGAAATTCCACAATAATATAAATTATTAATCTGGCTTCTTTATATTAATTCAAAAAAAGTATTTTTATGCATTTTTATATAGAATGCGATTCAACCCACAAGCTTAATTAAAAGGAATTTAATGAAATAAAAAATTTGAAAAATAACAAATTTAAGATAGGTCAGAATAATGAAGTATTGATTAATGCTTAACTCATTAAATTTATATTGCTCAATAAGTGAGACAATGTAATTCATCAAAAGCTGATAACATTTTCAATGTTATCAGTTCATTGGACCATTACAAACTCACGACTTCAAGCACAATGTTCAAACGAGTCAGTGTACCTCAATCACCGAACAAAAAACTTATGGTGAAAAAACAAACTTGGTTTAAACAGCAATCATCAGTAATTTGTAAAAAAACAACCAACTGCCTGTTCTTTGCCTTAAAGTTATTAGGCACTTTGCTTGATATCCATCATAAGAATGTACAAACCGTCATTTTATCGCTTGCTGTATCGATTCAATTCGAGTTAAATTTAGAGTATCCACAGGATCTACAAACTTAGAAAACAAGTCATTACCCTCATGTAAAATTTGTTTTTCACATAGATAGGGAGAAAACGCAAGTTGCTACTGGCGTTCGAGTTGACTATCCCTATAATGTAGGTCAGCAACAATTCATTTCTAATTAGAATGTACTGATAGGAGTTTTAGCTATGGCTGTAACTAAACTGGTTTTAGTAAGACACGGTGAAAGTGAGTGGAACAAAGAGAACCGCTTCACAGGTTGGACTGACGTAGAACTGTCTGATAAAGGCCGCGAAGAAGCAAAAATTGCAGGCCAACTGCTAAAAGACGAAGGTTTTGTTTTTGATTTTGCTTACACTTCCGTTCTGAAACGCGCTATCCATACTTTATGGAACATCCTTGATCAAGTTGAACAATCATGGTTACCAGTCGAAAAAAGCTGGAAATTAAATGAACGTCATTACGGTGCTCTGCAAGGTTTAGACAAATCAGAAACCGCAGCAAAATACGGTGACGAACAAGTTAAATTATGGCGTCGTGGCTTTGCCATCACACCACCTGACCTGACTAAAGATGATGAACGCTTCCCTGGCCACGACCCTCGCTATGCGAAACTGTCAGAAAACGAATTACCAGTCACTGAAAGCTTAGCAACAACAATTGAACGTGTTGTCCCTTATTGGGAAGAAGTGATCAAACCACGTGTCACCAGTGGTGAGAAAGTGATCATTGCCGCTCACGGTAACTCACTGCGTGCTTTAGTTAAACACTTAGACAACTTAAGTGAAGATGAAATTCTTGAATTAAATATCCCAACTGCGGTACCAATGGTTTATGAATTCGATGAAAACATGAAACCAATCAAACGTTACTACCTAGGTAACCAAGATGAAATCGCTGCTAAACAAGCTGCAGTTGCAAACCAAGGTAAAGCGAAGTAATTACTTACTTTATCTTTAATACAGAAGGGTTAAGCCATTTGCTTAGCCCTTTTTTATTATCTGAAATATGACCTTATTCCCTCTATAACAAAAAACACTAACTGTTAGTGTTAGAAAGAGGAATAAGCGGCTATCATAGGGAAAACACATTGAAAGGTTGATAAAACAACAAAATGAACAAATTTAATATGTATGTTTGGGTTGGTCTTGTATTGAGCGCCAGTATCTTAGGCTCTCTGCTGTATATGATCCAAGGTGGCGAATTAGTCGTTGATGGTTCAAATGGTGCAGCTAATGCTGAGCTGATGAAAACCTTAATGATCATTGCCTGTGTCAGCTTTCCAGTACAAATTATTAGTATGATGGTGATGGCTTATAAACCTCGGTTATCCATTGTTCTTACGATATTAAGTAGCCTAGCATTGATGCCAATCACCATTGTATTTACTATGGGAATGATTTTCTCTGCGATCCGCTGGCGCTATCATCAACTAAACCAATTTGATACATCTTTAAATGTTCAATTTGACCAACGTGTTGAGTTCAACAAACGTAATAACCGTATTTTAGTCGGCGCACTTGGTTTAATCAGTATCACTTTCATTATATTAAGCCAAAGTTTAGGGATGTTCCTGTTTGTTTTTACCATTTTTCTTGGTTACTTCGGCAAAAAAGCGGGAGATGGCGTTTATTTAGCCGTCAAAGATGCTCATTTATATATTCGCCCCAATATTTTTGCTCATTGTTACCGTATTCCCTTAAAAGATGTCACTTACGTGAAAGGTGAAAAAGGAAAAGTGCATTTCGATGTTCAGACCGACAATGAAGTATTGCAATTAACGGCAACGCCAGCTAATGCAACATCTGAAGAGAAAGCTAAGCTAATGGAGTTATTGAGTAAAATACAAAAATAGCTAGAGGATAATATTCTCTGCCAATAAATATATTGACAGAGAATTTTATTAATTAAATTTTACTATTAGTTGTATATAGCTGGGTGAATAATCTGTGTATGGCTGAGTGAATTAATTTGATGATCATTACTCACCCCAAAACTCATATCTGCTGGAGCAAAACCTGCCATAACAGAAACAAAGTTTTGAGTTCCAGCATCTTGTTTTCTAATCGCCTCGTTGTACGCTCTCATCGTTGATTTAGTATGAGTTATACGAGACTCGAAAAAATCTCGGTTACTTATAGTATCGTTATATTTGGCTTCTATTTCTCTTACTTCAGTTAGAGATCCCTGAAGACACTTATCAAATATTTGTTTCTGATAACTTTTTGCCTTTGAATCATACAAATCAAACCATTTCTGATTACTGTTTAGTTCGCCAATATAATCCGAATAAAAAGCTTCTTTATCCGCAAGAAATTCCTTAATATTATTAACTAAAAAATGTACCTTATTACTTTCATACCTAGAGTTTTTAGCTAGTTCTGAAAATTCATTGCCAATTGACTTCAATTCATGAAATAGTTTATCATTCATTCCATCAGTATCAATAACATCGAATACATACTTTAAATAAGGCTCTTCTTTAACTAATTTACTTCCATGTTCACTTAATTCTTTAAGTAATGACTCTCTTTCATCAAGACTCTCAGAATTAATATATTTGACAATCATTTTATTGAAATCACTCATACTACTTATCTGCTTTAGTGTTCCATTAGCATAATTATTAACTTCTAGAATGTAATCTTGAATTTGCTGTAGTTGTTTTTCGCTAATCTCCCCCATATCTTTCTTATCAGAAAAAATTTTAATGTATTTTTCTGTACTGTTACTCATTATATGATAATTTTTCTCTCCAGAATCAATATACATACCTAAATCATTTGAATTTATTCTCATATATATATTACGATTCAATTCAATTTTGATATTTTTTTCCATTTTATTTCCTTTAATTTCCATATTTATTTAATCATAACTAAATTTAACAAAATAACTTTCACTAAATTACACTTAATAAATTGATAAAATTAACCATAGATTCTAGAAAAGCATATTCGCTAGTAAAATTAAAAAATCATTCCATTAAATAAGCCTCTGAGAGCCAAATAGAACCTAACAACTAAGATAGTGAATAAAAAATATCATACTTCAACAATTAGGTTTAAAATCAATTTAACCCAACCTAATAAAATAAACAAATTTTTATTTAATATTTAATAATACACAAACATTAAAAATTAAAATAATATATTTCATATGGATTGAAACTAGAGAGCTTAATATTTATAATTATATAAATATTAAAAAAGCCAATTCAATTATAGAATTAGCTTTTTATTTTAAAAAGAAGATATTTATTTCGTACGACGTGCAATCACTGCATCAGATAATTGACGTAAAACTTTTTCAGTATCATCCCAACCAATACATGCATCAGTGACACTTTTACCATAAACTAATGGCTCGCCCGATTCTAAGTTTTGGTTACCTTCAACAAGATTACTTTCAATCATAATCCCTGTAATAGAACGGTCACCATTACGGATTTGCTCGCTCACATCGGTCGACACTTCCATTTGTTTCTCGAATTTTTTACAGCTATTCGCATGGCTAAAGTCAATCATAATACTCGGTACAAGCCCTGCTTTTTCTAGCCCTTCACGTACTTCTTGTACATGTTTAGCACTGTAATTTGGTTCTTTACCGCCGCGTAAAATAATATGACAATCAGGGTTTCCGCTAGTGTTCACAATGGCAGAATGCCCCCATTTAGTGACCGATAAGAAACAATGAGCTGAGCGCGCTGAATTAATTGCATCAATGGCAATTTTAATCGTGCCATCGGTACCATTTTTAAAACCGACAGGACAAGATAAACCTGACGCTAATTCACGGTGAATTTGTGATTCCGTCGTACGAGCACCGATTGCTCCCCAACTCATCAAATCTGCAACATATTGCGGGCTAATAACATCTAAGAATTCACCTGCAGTCGGTAAACCTTGATTATTGATTGTTAACAGCAATTCACGTGCAATACGCAAACCTTCGTTAATATCAAAGCTACAATCCATTTTAGGGTCGTTGATCAACCCTTTCCAACCCACTGTGGTGCGCGGCTTTTCAAAATATACACGCATGACAATTTCTAAAGAACCTTTAAGTTCTTCACGCAATTTACCTAAGCGCTCTGCGTACTCTAAAGCCGCTTTAGTATCATGGATTGAACAAGGCCCGATGACGACAACCAAACGGTCGTCCTTGCCTGCTAAAATATTGTGGATAGCGAGGCGTGCTTCATGAACGGTAAACGCAGCTTTATCGGTTGCTGGAAATTTTTCAAGCAGAGCAATTGGTGGTAATAATTCTTTTATTTGTTTTATTCTGACGTCATCGTTCTGATAATTCATACCCGTATATCCAATGTTTATTATTTTTTACTGTAGTTGATTTGCATGCTAGGTTTCTCCCAAGTTACTGCGCTTGAGTAAAGCGTTGAGCGGAACGGTGAATGACTTCACTGGACTTAAAAAACTTACAAGATAATTAGCATCGAATTTTTAATCTAACCGTTCAACCGAAGTCTGTAAACAGGCAAACGCACGATAAAACCATGGTTTTATTAATCGCTAATTATAAAATGAGGTGAAAGGCTGATATTTAGCACAATAAACAAGCTAAAAACCCATTTAGCAGAGCAAAGAATAACTAAAACAGCTAAACAACGATGATGTCACTTTAGCCGTTTTATCGGATTTTTTCTGGCTAAATACGCGAAATTGGTGAGGAGCCATTCTCTTTAGCTGATTTTATCCAAAGTCTGGAGCCATTGACCGCGATACCTAACAAAATTAAGTATTCTAAAGACATCGCATAAACACCTTGAATAAAGAAAATAACAATACTAATCACATTAATAATGACCCACAGTAGCCAGTTTTCTACATACTTACGCGTCATCAAGATCATTGCGACGACAGAAAGTATGGTCATTGCAGAATCCCAGAATGGGAATGCATCCGGTTCTATCGTAGGCATCGCAAGGTTGGCACCAAACAGATTTAACAACTCGACTGCCCATCTTGCTAGTACGCCAAATACTGCATCAATATTAAATGTGAGATAAATAATAGCAACGACTGAAATAACCAGTGTTATAGCCGCTTTTGGTAAGCTCAACCAACGAATTTTTAACTCTGCTTGCTGCGAACTGGTGACCCTACTCCATGCATACCAGCCATAAATATTGGCGACAAAGAAAAATATCTGTAGCAATAAATTTGCATATAGCTGAATTTGAAAGAAAATAACTGCAAACAGAGAAACGTTAATTAGCCCAAACAGATAATTAATCGTTTTTTCTAAGCTGGCAAGCAAGATACAAAGTAAGCCGGCAATGGTCCCCACGGCTTCAATGTAAGATAAATCATAAACTGAACCCCATAGCGGGATCTGCACTAACGTATTGGCTGTACTAAAGAAATCCATCCCAAAATCCTTTATAAGTGATCGTTAATGTTGTATTGCTCAGTACTTCATTAAAATTGTATTTATTATTTTAGACTCCCTGCAAAATCTAGCATCTTATTTAATGGTCGTAATGCTTTTTCTCGTAATATCTCACTGACATGAATTTGATGATCTTGCGTATTCCCTTCTAAAGCGTCAGCAATCGCTTTTAAGCCATTCATTGCCATCCAAGGGCAATGTGCACAAGTACGGCATGTAGCGCCCTCACCCGCTGTTGGAGCGATGTAAAGCGTCTTCTCGGGGCAAGCTTGCTGCATTTTATAAAAAATACCTTTATCCGTCGCCACTATCATCGATGGGTTAGGTAAATTTTGTGCTGCTTTAATTAATTGACTCGTAGAACCAACTGCATCTGCTAGGTCGACAATCGCTTGGGGTGATTCAGGGTGCACCAATACCGCTGCTTCAGGGTATAGTGCCTTCATTTTTTCTAATGATTGCGTTTTAAATTCATCATGAACAATACAAGCCCCCTGCCAACACAGAATATCTGCTCCAGTTTGCTGTTGAACATAACGTCCGAGATGGCGATCTGGAGCCCATATAATTTTTTCACCTAAGCTATCAAGGTGCTCTATGAGCTCAACAGCAATACTGGATGTGACCACCCAATCAGCCCGGGCTTTAACTGCCGCAGAGGTATTGGCATACACCACTACGGTTCTATCTGGGTGCTCATCACAAAAACGAATAAACTCCGCTTCAGGGCAACCAATATCAAGGGAACATTGGGCTTCTAATGTCGGCATTAAGACTTGCTTTTCTGGGCTGAGAATTTTTGCAGTTTCGCCCATAAATTTCACCCCAGCAACAACCAAAGTTGATGCCGAATGCTTTGCACCAAAACGTGCCATTTCAAGAGAGTCTGCGACACAACCCCCCGTTTCTTCAGCCAATGCTTGAATTTCAGGGTCAGTATAGTAATGTGCAACGATCACCGCATTTTTTTCGAACAAAAGCGATTTGATCCGCTGCCGATAAAATGATTTTTCATCCGAGCTTAATCGTGCGGGTTTTACTGGGAATGGATAAACTGACTGGTCAAAATCGATAAACACGCTCATTGGTTGCCTCTGTTTAGCAAAAAGCGATTTTAATAGTTAAACCAAGCTAAAAACCGCCTAAACTCACAAACTTTGTTTTATATACTAAACACGATACGCTAATTGGCTCAATAAGTCTTCACTATTTTTACTTATCTAGCATCATTTCCTCCCCATTAGCGATTCACCTCAAAGGATATCCCCTGCATGAAAGCAAAAGTTGATTGCTCTTTGATTTATCAATAGATGGTGTTTAATTAAGAGGTTAACTTGTATATGTAATAGGAGTCGTACACGGTAATTTTATATCCCCCAATAATTCGGATTGCGGGCAGGCGACAAGGAAAATAGACGGAGTGCATAGATAAACTCTGTGGCTCGACGAGCGTAGTCACTTATATCTCAACGAAATGTCCTGCAACTTGAAGAGTTACGGGTATATATGTCATGAAATAAAAAAGTTACAACCTGCCGACTTGTACTGTGGACAGGTATGATAAATCAAAGGAAGATATGCAACTAATATATTGGTATAGGTAGAAAAATGGATTTTATAATATTATTATGACTTATTGTATTAGATAGAATTTTCTCTCTACTATAAAACCCTGCAATATTCTCGATCAAATTTCCATTCTCAATATGTAATTCAGATTTTATTTTGTTTTCGTAACTAATAGCATCACCCTCTTTAGTACTATCTTGTATTAATTTATCACTCGACATATCCATTTCTTGCCTATACTCAGTATCAATTTCAAGTTCATCATTCTCAGCATTATTAATCTCTAATTCCTCATCCGATTGTTTATATTGCTGTAAACTTCCTATTGAATAAGATATATCACTTGCAGTGTATCTTAAATCAGCCAAGGAAGAGTGAAAAGTTAAAGTATATTCTTTAGCATCAGTGATCAACTGGCTAACCTTCGAGTCAAACGTGGATAACAATCTGTGTAATCTAGAACTAATGGATGGATAATTACGAATGCTTTCTGTCACATTGTCATAACACTCAGCGATATTTGGTGTAATGTTTTTTATCTCTTCTGGGTTTTTAATATAAAAGCGCAATTCATCTTGCAGTTGCTTATATTTATCTAGAGCATTCTTAACGGTATGAATATAAACTTTAACCCTATCAATATATATTTTAGATTGAATATATTCAACATATGTTAGTTTACTTTCCAACTTATAACTTTCGGCAAGGAATATACTCTCGTGTTCAGCTTCTATTTTTAATGTTTGTTCAGTTAATGTATCTAGTTCTACATGAAGTTCTTTTATATTTCCACTTATGGATTCATGATAATCTTTTAATTCAAAAAGATTATCATCTCGTTTTAATATACTTATTTTCATTTTAACTCCCTTTAAAAAATAAATGATAATTTGATAAGAAATAAAATTCAAATTTTATTTTAATATATAATAAGGGAAACAATAATTTATAAATATAGCTACAGATAATAAAAAACAGCGTAAGTTCAGGAGACTTTCACAAAAAGTAAAATTTAAATTAAGTTTACATTAGCGATATCACCACGGTACTTTTTTCCGTCCCCATGTTTAACACAATGTGCTTTTCGCAATTAAGGCAATTTTGGTACTAACACAGCTTAAATTCTGTCACATCACCTATAAACGCTAACAATTTTCCCTCACTTCGAAAAAAACTTGGGCATTTAAGTAGTTTTTTGCGTCTGAAGCTTCGCTTTTCTGCCTCTTTATCGGTATCTTAGCCATCCTTACTTAATTCATTAGGTCAGTTATGGAATCACCTGCATTATTAATAAATAAAATTATTTCAGTTTCATTGCTCGATCCAAGAATTGAAGCCGTGGTATTAACTGGCTCTCGAGGGCAAGATCAACATGTTGATAGTTATTCCGATATTGATATCGAGCTGATCGGCCACGGTACATCTGAAATATTCAATCAGAAGTCTTGGATAAATCAGTTTGGTGGACCTATGGTTGCCCTTCATTTGCTAAATCTTGAAGAGGATGCCCCTGATTGGCCAACTTGCTTGGTGATCTTTGAAGAAGGCCGCAAAGTGGATTTCACTTTTGCTGAGCCTGAGCGCTTATCTAAGATGAAGCAGCAAGGTTTAGATACGACATTTTCCCGTGGTTTTACTGTATTACTCGATAAAACAGGGATCACTGAAGGCTTACCTGAAAGTGCTAACCAACAAGTATTTGCTCCTCCTCAATTAACAATATCGCAATTCGCTGACGTTGTATCTGATTTTTGGCATGAAGCACATCAAGTTACCATTGCTTTAACACGAGATGAGTTGTGGGTCGCATGGTCAAGAAGTGCGGATATGAAACAGTATTTTTTAACGCTGCTAGAACGCCTTGTTTCTTTACAAGGTGGACATGTTTGGTATAAAGGACGCAACTACCATGAGTGGATGCCTAAACCTTATATCGAGGCATTAGAGGTTATTTTTAATTGTGGAACGGCTCAAAGCGCCGCATTGTCTCTTCAGTGTTTAATGCGCTGCTTTAAAGATGTAACTATTGAACTCGCTAGCCTTCAAGGATTTGATAATATGCAGATTATGGCTGAGAAAATGCAAGAACTACTTATTGGTATTTTACAGGATAACGCCTTACTTCCAGAAACTGGTGAAATAAGATAAATAAAGTACAGCAAAGGAATGCAGTGCTTTCATGTCGAGATATGGCTCGGCAGCTGAACATTTACTGGATTGGTATTGAGATGGTGGGTCGTGCAGGATTCGAACCTGCGACCAATTGATTAAAAGTCAACTGCTCTACCAACTGAGCTAACGACCCATCTTTGGGATTACTTAATTACTTGTTTGTGCAGGATTTTAAGTTCTTCGAACTTCCCCTTACGGGCCGAACCTGCAACCATCTTGTAAAACTCAAATATTCTACCGACTGAGCTAACGACCTATCTGGATTACTTCTTTTTGCTACTATAGGTTTTAGATGGTGGGTCGTGCAGGATTCGAACCTGCGACCAATTGATTAAAAGTCAACTGCTCTACCGACTGAGCTAACGACCCATCTAAAACAATATTTCTAACTAAATTTCTTTTTGTCTTTCGAGATTTTTGGCTAACCGTATTCTCGTATCAACGGCGGCTTATATTACTGATTTCTGGCGAGGGTGCAATGATTTTTTTGCAAAAAAAGATTAAATGCACACTTATCATACTGATAACCCCGAAATATTCGGTAATATGGCTTCGGGGTTATAAATTAAAGTGTACTCAGCTTTTTTTCGGCTAATTTTGAACCAGCACTGTTTGGATATTGTTTCAACACCTGTTGGTAAACAGCTTTTGCTTTATCTTTCTGTCCCTTATCTTGCATGATCAGCCCAACTTTATATAAGGCTTCGCTGCTTTTTTGGGATTTAGGATATTGCTTAACTACAGTTGCGAAATAAAAAGCAGCATCGTCTTTGCTACCTTTATTGTAGTTTAACTGCCCCAACCAATAATTGGCGTTAGATTGATACCCAGACTTAGGGTAGGCTTTAACAAAGCCTTGTAATGCCCCTATTGCCTGATCAATTTGAGCTTTGGATTTGCTTTCCATCGCTAATTTGACTGCAGCATTGTAATCATCTTTCTCATTCCCACCTGTATTAGCAGCTGCCGTAGGTGCCGTTGAGGAAGGTGATGCGTTTGATGCACTAGTGTCAGGTGTTGTTGTATCACCTGAAGTTGCTGAGTTTCCACCGCCTGCATTGTCTAATTGCATGTATAAATCTTTCTGGCGCTCAATAACTTGATTCAATTTGTATTCACTTTCTTGAATCTGACCACGTAACATGTCGATGTCGCGTTGGTTGTCAGCGAGTTGTTGTTGAATTTGATACATGATTTGACCTTGAGAGCTAACTGCTGTCTCAAGTTGGGTAAGGCGATCTGTTGTTGAACCAGATCCGACATTGTTGATTGGCGCTTGGGCAATAGCGGCCCAAGGGGCCGCTACGCCAACCAATAACGACAGACCGACTAGTAAGTGTCTGAAGTTACTGTTCATAATAGATAATTTCGCTTATCTATTAGTATGCAATGACTGCACGACGGTTTTTCGCGTAGTCTGCTTCAGTGTGACCTAACACAGCTGGTTTTTCTTTACCGTAAGAAACCAGTGAAACTTGGTCACCAGAAACACCTTTGCTTTGCAGGTACATTTTAACTGCATTAGCACGACGCTCGCCCAGCGCGATGTTGTATTCTGGAGTACCACGCTCATCCGCATGACCTTCAACAACAACACGTACAGATGGGTTGCTACGCAGGAATGCTGCGTGTGCATCTAACATTTCAGCGTATTCTGGAGATACGTTGTATTTGTCAAAGCCAAAGTAAACAGTGTTGTTTTGTTGCAGCTGTTCCATTTGCTGACGTGCCAGCTCTTCCGCAGACAGACCAGTGTTAGTTTGGTTAGTAGAAGTATCTACGCCATCTTGGTCATTGTTTTTGTTAGAGCTACAAGCTGCGACTGCCATGATTGGTAACGCGATCATCAGCCCTTTAAGCACTTTATTCAGTTGCATCGTTTTGATCCTTAATATTTTTTGCCACACATTATTATTATGCATCACAGATACGGCGACCAGGCAGGGAATTTAACCTGTCCATCGGTAGCCGGAAGACGCGCTTTGAAACGCCCGTCGGTCGAAACTAGCTGCAATATAGTCCCCAAGCCTTGAGAGGAGCTATAAATTACCATAGTGCCGTTAGGTGCGATACTCGGCGTTTCATCTAGGAACGTTTTCGTTAAAAATTCAACGTTGTTCGTTGCCAGATCTTGTTTGGCGACATGTTGCTGACCGCCGCCGGAGCTGACCATCACTAAGAAAGTACCATCCGGGCTAACATCAGCTTCCTGATTTTGTGTTCCTTCCCAAGACACACGTTCAGGGCTGCCACCATTAATATTTATTTTATAGATCTGCGGACGTCCCGCCTGATCTGAAGTATAGACTAAAGTTTGGCTATCTGGCATCCAGCTTGGTTCCGTATTGTTACTACGTCCATCAGTCACCTGACGAATTTGCCCACTCGCTAAGTCCATAACATATAAATTCAGGCTGCCTGTTTTAGACAGTGCAAATGCCAATTTTGTGCCATCTGGAGAGAATGCAGGTGCCCCATTATGACGTGGGAATGATGCTACCTGACGAACTGCTCCTGTTGATAACGTTTGAATGACAAGTGCTGAACTACCGCTTTCAAATGTAACATAAGCCAATTTCTCACCATCTGGTGACCATGCTGGCGACATCAAAGGTTCTGGTGAACGGTGAACCGTAAATTGGTTAAAACCGTCATAATCAGAAACTCGTAATTCATATGGATACTGACCGCCTTTGTTAACAACAATATAAGCAATACGAGTACGGAATGCGCCACGAATACCTGTTAATTTTTCAAAGACTTCGTCACTTGCAGTATGCGCTGCATAACGTAACCATTCTTTGGTTACTTTATATTGGTTCTGAGATAAAACAGCACCTGGGTTAGCCGCAACATCAACTAGCTGATAGCTAACGACAAAGCTACCATCTGCTGCTGGCTGTACCTGCCCCACAACAACAGCATTAATACCTAATGCTGTCCACGCTTCAGGAATCACTTCAGAAGCGGTACCAGGTTGTTGAGGCATGCGGCTTGGCTCGATAGGGTTAAATTTCCCACTATTGCGTAAATCAGCGCCGACTATTTGGCCGACTTCTTGTGGTGGTGCACCCGCACCTGACCATTTAAACGGCACAACGCCAATAGGTTGAGCTGAATTAACACCTTCAGTGATCTCAATACGTATTTCAGCCTGAGCCACTGTCGCCCATAGCATTAGGAACCCTAAAACTACTTTAAAAGCCTGCTTCATTCTTATCTCCCTTACTGCGGATTATTTACTACCGCAATAATTCGCTGAATTTTAACAAAGGTATAATAACAAAACTAGATACCACACAAACTATTTATGCTATTGCCTTAATAATATCAATACAGACTGCTCTGAGTTATTGAAAATCAAGGCTTAAACACAACTGTGCTACCCGCTTTATTAAACGTATCATAGACTTCTCTGCTCGGTGGCTTAGGCATCGTTGCAAGTTTTGCTGCACGAATTGCTGCATCACAGAGTGCCGCGTCATTAGCTGGGCTATTTTTTGGTGTAATACTCACCAATAACCCATCAGGCGCGAGCTTCAATTGAAGTTCACAAGTACGTCCACGGAAAGTATCTGAATCATAAAATTTACTTTGGATAGCCGCTTTGACTTTACCAGCATAGCTGTCCACATCCGCATTGGAAGCGCCCGATTTTTTACCACCACCTTTTCCAGCTGCGGCTTCACCACCTTGTTTGCTTGGGCCCGAGGCAGTTAAATCACCAAGCAAATCATCTACGGAAGCCGCATTTTTAGCCGCTTCAGCTTTGGCTTTCGCCGCTTTTGCTTTAGCATCTTTATCGGCTTTTTCTTTAGCTTCTTTATCCGCTTTAGCTTTCGCTTCTTTTTCAGCTTTTACTTTAGCTTCTTTATCGGCTTTTTCCTTGGCTTCTTTTTCCGCTTTTTCTTTAGCTTCTTTTTCAGCTTTGGCTTTAGCGGCTTCGGCTTCTTTCTGCGCTTGCGCCTCGGCCTTCGCCTTCTCAGCCGCTTGCTCTTTAATTAGCTTTTCTTTTTCAGCTTTCGCTTTTGCAGCAGCTTCTTCCGCTATTTTTTGCTCTTCCTTCGCTTTTTTAGCAGCGTCTAATGCTTTTTTCTGTTGTTCCTCAGCTTGCTTTTGTTGCTCAGCTGTATCACGTTGAATTTTAATACGCTCTTCTTCAAGCTGCTGAAGACGCTTTTGTTCCTTTTCTTGCTGTTCTCTAAGCTCAGCCTCTTGCTTTTGTTCTTGCTCTTTGCGCTCTTTTGCCGCTTGTCTGACGTTATTTTGCTGTCTTTGCATTTCTTCATACTGCTCAACAACCACGCCAGGGTCAACCATCACCGCATCGATGACAGTTCCCTCTTCCCCGCCACCACCAAGTTTGACGACGGAAACTAAAGAGCCTATAACAATCAAACCAATCAATAGGACGTGCAATACGATTGACATCACTAACGATCGATTTAAGTTATCTTTTTTCTCTTTTGTCTTTCCCACTCTGGTATCCAAAAAAAGAATTGTGACTTATTCAAACGACAATAACCCAGCCTAAATAGGCTGAGTCATCAAACCAACCGATTTTATCCCTGCGCTGTGTAATATATTCAGCGCCTTAATCACTTCTTCGTAAGGGACTTCTTTTGCACCACCAATCAAGAAAATTGCTTTTGGATTTTTCTCTAGTTGAGATTTCGCCTCTGCAGCAATTTGCTCTGGTGGCAGCAATTCTAAAACCTCACCATCAAGGCGCATGTTATATTGGCCAACCCCCGACACTTCTAAAATAATCGGTGGGTTATCACTTGATGATACGGTTTGTGTATCTGTTGCATCCGGCAATTCAACTTCCACACTTTGAGAAATAATCGGTGCTGTTGCCATAAATATGAGCAACAGTACCAACAATACGTCCAGTAATGGAACAATGTTGATTTCGGATTTCAGCTCACGTCTGCGACTTGTGCGCGCCATTCGCTTATCTCCCCGTCTTATTTCTTATCAGCAGAGAAGGCTTGACGATGCAAGATGGCTAAAAACTCTTCCATAAAGTTATCGTAGTTTTGCTCTAATTTGCTGACACGTAAGTTCAAACGGTTAAATGCCATAACTGCTGGGATCGCTGCAAACAAACCAATTGCGGTTGCAATCAGCGCTTCAGCAATACCCGGTGCAACCATTTGTAATGTTGCTTGTTTTACCGCTCCCAATGCAATAAACGCATGCATAATCCCCCAAACAGTACCAAATAAACCAATATATGGGCTAATTGAACCAACAGTACCTAAAAATGGGATATGTGCTTCAACTGATTCGAGTTCACGATTCATTGAAATACGCATTGCACGGGAAGCTCCCGTCACTACTGCATCTGGCGCATGAATATTCGCTTGGTGTAAACGAACGAACTCTTTAAAACCAGAATGGAAAATTTGTTCGGCACCACTCAATTCATCACGGCGAGCTTGGCTTTCTTTATATAAGCGCGATAGCTCAATACCTGACCAGAACTTATCTTCAAATGCTTCAGCCTCACGCGTTGCCGCATTTAAAATTTTCGTTCTTTGAATAATGATCGCCCATGATGCGATAGAAAAACCGATCAAAACGAACATAATGAGCTGAACCAAAAGGCTCGCTTTAAGGAATAAATCCAGGATATTCATGTCAGTCACTGTTTAAACTCCGCGACAATAGACTTAGGAAGCGCAATTGGCTTCATTTTTGATGTGTCCACACAAGCAATAAGGGCATTTGCCCCACAAAGCAGGTTACCTTGCGAATCAACTAACCTTTGCTGAAAAGTTAATGAAGCACGTTTCATTTCAATAATTTGTGTTTCAACTTCCAGCAGGTCATCCAGCTTCGCCCCTTTGACAAAATCAATTGTCATGCTTCGCACAACAAAGCCAAGGTTCTCAGCAAGCATACTTTGTTGATTGATACCTTTATTTCGCAGCATTTCGGTTCTTGCTCGCTCAAAAAAGGCTAAATAGCGTGCATGATAAACAACACCGCCCGCATCTGTATCTTCATAATACACGCGAACAGGCCAGCGAAATAACATAACAATCACTCCGTCTTAGGTTAAATTAATTAACGGTGCCACTATACGCAAGACAGTGCCAGTTTGGAATCACTTTGAAAGTAAAGATATCAAAAATAATTATGGGTCCATTGACCCATAATTAGCAATTAGAATTATCTAAAGACCTGAAAAAGTCCCCAAATAAGAATGATGGCAGCAGGCAATGGATGAAAAATTGCACGAAAGATAACTTTTTTAGGTTTAAAACCCACACCAAAAATCATCGCGGTACACGTTGCCCATATTAACAGCAGCCCTTGCCATATTTGAAATGAACTAGTTTTTGCAGCAAATAGGGTTGGATCCCACATGACTGCACCTGCAGTAACTAAAGCTAAAATAAGGATAAGGGCCCTTATCGGCCCCTTATCCAATAGCTGATAGGTTTTATCCACCAGCATTTTTATTACTCACCATCTTTAGCGGCTTTAGAGTCTTCAGAGTGCTCTAACGCTAATGCTGCGATCACTGCAAAACTACAAGCTAACAGCGTGCCGAGGATCCAGGCGAAATACCACATAGTTATGCTCCTTAATACAGTGAATGCTTGTTGCCTTCGATGAAGTTTTTGTCCAAACGACCGAACATTTTGTAGTAACACCATGCGGTGTATGCCAGTACGATTGGTACAAAGATAATAGCAACAACAGTCATTACTTGCAGTGTGAACAAGCTAGATGTTGCATCCCACATGGTCAAACTTGCGTTTGGCATGATGCTTGAAGGCATGATGAATGGGAACATTGCTACACCACAGGTTAAAATGATACAAGCGATGGTTAATGAAGAACTCACAAACGCCAAACCATTTTTGTCTGCTTTACTAAACAGCATTGTCACTAACGGCAGTGCTACACCCAGAGCAGGCAACGCCCACAGGATTGGGTAAGTATTGAAGTTAGTTAACCAAGCACCAGATTCAACGGCAACAGTTTTGTTTAGTGGGTTAGATACGCTTAATGTATCGATAGTTGAAGTAACAACATAACCATCAATACCCATCACTAACCAAACACCTGCGCCTGCGAAAGCCACTAAAGTGACTAATGCACAGATATAAGTTGCTTTACGAACACGTAAGTACAGTTCACCAGTGGTACGCATTTGCAAATAAGTTGCACCTTGCGTCACAATCATCATTAAGCCGACAACACCCGCTAACAGACCATATGGGTTTAGCAGACCAAACAGGTTACCTGTGTAAGTCAGATACTGTTGATTATCGATTTGCAGTGGAACACCTAATAACAGGTTACCAAACGCAACACCGATAACTAATGGTGGAACGAAACCACCAATAAACAGACCCCAGTCCCACATGTTACGCCATTTTGGGTTCTCCAGTTTTGAACGGTAGTCGAAACCAACCGGACGGAAGAACAATGCAGCTAATACCAAAATCATAGCAACATAGAAACCAGAGAATGCCGCAGCATAAACTTGTGGCCATGCAGCGAACATTGCACCACCCGCAGTGATTAACCAAACTTGGTTACCATCCCAGTGCGGTGCAACAGCATTAATCATGATACGGCGTTCAGTATCTGTTTTACCTAAAATAGGTAATAAGAAGCCAACGCCCATGTCAAAGCCATCTGTGACAGCAAACCCAATCAGTAATACACCGATAAGGATCCACCACACAAATCGAAGAACTTCATAATCAAACATAAGTGGACTCCTATTTACTGAACGTCGTGTGCAGAAGTGTTTTTCTGTTCAAAGTGATAACGACCGGTTTTCAGGCTACTTGGCCCTTTACGAGCGAATTTGAACATTAAGAACATTTCAGCAATTAAGAACAGTGTGTACAGACCACAGATCAATACCATAGAGAAGATCAGGTCATGAGTCGTCAAGTTAGAGTGTGCAACCGAAACAGGTAACACTTCACCAATTGCCCATGGCTGACGACCATACTCTGCAACGAACCAACCTGACTCAATTGCAATCCATGGTAGTGGAATACCGAGCAGTGCAATACGCAGCAACAGTTTATTTTGACCAATACGGTTACGAACTACTGACAGGAATGCCCAGCCAATAATTAACAGTAACAGGAAGCCAACACCAACCATGATACGGAATGCCCAGAACAGAGGCCCAACGTTAGGAATACTATCTTTCACTGCTTTTTGGATTTGAGCTTCAGTTGCATCAACAACATTTGGTGCATATTGTTTTAACAGCAGACCATACCCAAGATCTTTTTTGCTTGCTTCAAATGCTGCACGCAATTCAGGATCTTTGTTACCTGCAAGAAGTTCTTGTAACTGACCATATGCAATCATACCGTTACGAATGCGAACTTCATGTTGTTTCATTAGGTCTTTCAGACCTAAAACAGGAGTGTCAACCGAGCGGGTTGCAATGATACCCATCGCCCAAGGAATCGAGATCGCAAATTTATTTTCTTGTTTCTCGGTATCTGGCCAAGCGATTAAGTTAAACGCGGCAGGAGGAGCATGAGTTTCCCACTCAGCTTCAACCGCTGCAAGTTTAGTTTTTTGCACGTCACCCATTTCGTAACCTGATTCATCACCAAGAACGATAACAGATAGAACCGCTGCAATACCAAAACTTGCTGCAATTGCAAAAGAACGCTTAGCAAAAGCAACATCACGACCTTTAAGCAGGTAGTAAGAGCTAATACCTAAGATAAACATTGCACCGGTACAATAACCCGCAGCAACTGTGTGGACGAACTTAACTTGTGCAACTGGGTTCAAGACTAGCTCAGAGAAGCTAACCATTTCCATACGCATAGTTTCAAAGTTGAAATCAGCAGCGATTGGGTTTTGCATCCAACCATTCGCAACCAAAATCCACAGAGCAGAGAAGTTAGAACCTAAAGCAACTAACCATGTTACAGCAAGGTGTTGTTTTTTGCTTAAACGATCCCAACCAAAGAAGAATAAACCGACAAAGGTAGATTCTAAGAAGAACGCCATCAAACCTTCGATTGCAAGAGGTGCACCGAAGATATCTCCAACATAGTGCGCGTAGTAAGACCAGTTAGTACCGAATTGGAACTCCATGGTCAAACCCGTTGCAACACCTAGGGCAAAGTTAATACCGAATAACTTACCCCAGAACTTAGTCATATCTTTATAAATTTGCTTGCCTGACAGTACATATACCGTTTCCATGATCGCAAGCAAAAACGCCATACCTAGCGTTAATGGTACGAACAGAAAGTGATACATCGCAGTTAAGGCAAACTGTAATCGTGACAGTTCGACAATATCAAACATCTTGACTCCTTGCTCCTAGCAGGAAGACACCGACTTGCGGCAACCCAGCTTCCAGTTTTTAATACTTAGAAAGCCTCTTAACTACCAGCAAAAAATGCCTCAAAACAACAAATAATTAACAAAATTAAAAGAACGAACATTACTATAATAATAGTACGCCTATCTTCACACACAATAAACTTCTTTTACGTGATTCAGATTTGAATTCTGAATTTACATCAATAATTATACCCTTTAATAGAAAACCGAGTATTTGATCGAGCACCAATTTAAGCAATTTAAGCAAATAAAGCCAGAGGCAATGAATTGATTTACGTCAATTTTTTTCCTATTGTTAATTGCTATACCTGCCAGTCAATTAATGGTTATTTACTTGTTAAAATGCTGTTATTGATAATGACATAAATGTTCTTAATTTTTCCAAAGATTAACAAAAAATATAATCTATGAATTAAAGCCTCGAAAAAAGAATATTTAATTTGTAATAGTATCTTATTTTAAACTTATTATGAATTTTATTAATATAGCCTTTTTTATCAAAAAACGGTTATATTGGCTTAATTGAATTATCGTCAATATTATAAAATTGACATGTCGCAATTTTGCTATTTTTTGCACAAAATGCGACTAACTCCCCCCTTCCTCGCCTAATTGGCATTTTATTACCCATTTTCCTTCATATAACCCTTTAGTCCGCATTTTTAAGTATAGACATACTTTTCATAAAACCGCATAACCATACAAAAATTGTTTGAAACATTTTTGCAAGGTATAAAAAAACCCGCGCTCTCATGAGCACGGGCTTTCGTCTCTTACTCTTGCTAGTTACCTAGCGAATTACTTATTTGTTCAACAGTGATTTTACTGCATCACCGATGTCTGCAAGGCTACGAACGGTTTTCACACCAGCCGCTTCTAATGCAGCAAATTTCTCATCAGCAGTGCCTTTACCGCCTGCGATGATTGCACCTGCGTGGCCCATACGTTTGCCTTTTGGTGCAGTTACACCTGCGATGTAACCGACAACAGGTTTAGTGACGTGCTCTTTAATATAAGCCGCTGCTTCTTCTTCTGCGTTACCACCGATTTCACCGATCATGACGATAGCTTCAGTTTGTGGATCCGCTTGGAATAATTTCAGGATATCAATAAAGTTTGAACCGGGGATTGGGTCACCACCGATACCAACACACGTTGATTGACCTAAGCCTGCATCTGTTGTTTGTTTAACAGCTTCATAAGTCAACGTACCTGAACGCGAAACGATACCGACTTTACCTGGCATATGGATATGACCAGGTTGGATACCAATCTTACATTCACCCGGAGTGATAACACCTGGGCAGTTAGGACCAATCATACGAACGCCTGCTTCGTCTAATTTCACTTTAACTGTCAGCATATCCAACGTTGGGATACCTTCAGTGATGGTGATAATCAGTTTAATGCCAGCATCGATAGCTTCTAAGATAGAATCTTTACAAAATGGTGCTGGAACATAGATAACAGAGGCTGTTGCACCCGTAGCTTCTACAGCTTCACGAACGGTGTTAAATACAGGTAAACCTAAGTGTACAGTGCCACCTTTACCTGGAGTCACACCACCCACCATTTGCGTGCCATAAGCAATCGCTTGTTCTGAGTGGAATGTACCTTGGCCACCTGTGAAACCTTGGCAAATTACTTTGGTGTTTTTATCGATTAAAATAGACATTATTTAGCCTCCGCTGCTGCTACTGCTTTCTTAGCTGCATCTGTCAGGCTGTTCGCAGCGATAATATTCAAGCCGCTGTCTGCCAGTTTTTTAGCACCTAACTCTGCATTGTTACCTTCTAAACGCACAACTACTGGTACATTTACGCCAACTTCTTCAACTGCACCAATGATGCCGTCTGCAATCAGGTCGCAGCGAACGATACCACCAAAGATGTTAACAAAAACTGCTTTCACGTTTTCATCAGAAAGAATAATTTTAAATGCTTCAGTTACACGCTCTTTTGTCGCGCCGCCGCCAACATCTAAGAAGTTAGCTGGTGCACCACCGTGCAGCTTAACGATATCCATGGTACCCATTGCAAGGCCCGCACCGTTAACCATACAGCCGATATTGCCATCTAACGCAACGTAGTTCAGTTCCCACTGAGCGGCTTGTGCTTCACGTGCATCTTCTTGTGATTCATCACGCAGTTCACGAATTTCTGGTTGGCGATATAACGCGTTGCTATCGATACCTAATTTACCATCTAAACAAACTAAATCACCCGCAGTACTAATAACCAGTGGATTGATTTCAGCTAATGCTAAATCGCGTTCTAAGAATAATGTTGCCAGACCCATGAAAATTTTCGCGAATTGGCTAACTTGTTTACCGGTTAAGCCTAATTTGAATGCTAATTCACGGCCTTGGAAAGGCATTGGGCCAGTCAGTGGGTCGATAATCGCTTTATGAATTAACTCTGGAGTTTCTTCTGCTACTTTCTCGATTTCCACGCCACCTTCGGTAGATGCCATGAATACAACGCGACGAGTGCTACGGTCTACAACCGCCCCTAAATAGAGTTCTTTAGCAATATCAGTTGCCGTTTCAACCAGAATTTGGTTAACAGGCTGGCCGTTTGCATCAGTTTGATAGGTAACTAAGTTTTTACCTAACCAGTGTTCTGCAAATGCTTTCACTTCATTGATATCACTAGTGACTTTTACGCCGCCAGCTTTACCACGTCCACCTGCGTGAACTTGGCATTTAATTACCCATGGGCCGTCACCAATTTTTTTAGCAGCATCGACGGTTTCAGCGACTGATGAACAGGCATAACCTGTCGGTGCAGGCATCCCATAACGTGCAAACAACTGTTTTGCCTGGTACTCGTGTAAATTCATGATGTTCTATCCATAATTGAGTCTGAAGAGGCGTTTATTCGCCTCCTGCAATTGTTACTGATTTAGCAACCCGCGAACGGGCTGCATCGGTTACTTCAGACCGGACAAGTTGTACCCTGCCCTGTTATGTTGCTATACGTCCAGCAGTAAACGAGTTGGATCTTCCAGCATATCTTTGATAGCGACTAAGAAGCCAACTGACTCACTACCATCGATTAAACGGTGGTCGTAAGACAGTGCTAAATACATCATAGGAAGAATCTCTACCTTACCATTTACAGCCATAGGGCGGTCTTTAATCGCATGCATGCCTAAAATCGCGCTCTGTGGTGGGTTAATGATAGGTGTAGACATCAGAGAACCGAATACGCCACCATTAGTGATAGTGAAGTTACCGCCACTTAAGTCTTCAACAGTTAATTTACCATCACGACCTTTGACAGCCAGTTCTTTAATTTTCTTCTCGATATCAGCCATGCTCATTGCATCGACATCACGTAGAACAGGTGTTACCAGACCACGTGGTGTTGAAACTGCAATACTAATATCGAAATAGTTATGGTAAACCACATCATCGCCATCGATAGAAGCATTCACTTCTGGGTAGCGTTTCAGTGCTTCAACAGCAGCTTTCACATAGAAAGACATAAAGCCTAAACGAACACCATGACGTTTTTCGAATACTTCGCCATATTGTTTACGTAAGTCTTTGATTGGTTGCATATTGACTTCGTTAAACGTCGTCAACATTGCAGTGGTGTTTTTCGCTTCTAACAGACGCTCTGCGATACGTTTACGTAAACGCGTCATTGGAACACGTTTTTCGCTACGATGCGCTAAAGGCGCTTGTGGCGCTTCTGGTGCTTTCGCCGCAGGTGCCGCAGATTTATTTGCCGCTAAATGTTTTTCAACATCTTCGCGAGTTAAACGTCCACCAACGCCAGTCCCTTTGATATCCGCAGGGTTTAAATCGTGCTCTGCAATTAAACGGCGAATAGCTGGGGTCAGCGCATCGTTGCTTTCTGTTTCTAGACTTGCAGTTTGACGTTGTGCAGGTGTTGATTCTTGTGCTTCTTTCACTTCAGCAGGAATACCAGTGCTGTCGCCTAAACGAATGCGCCCCAGTAATTGCTTAGATAATACCGTTGCACCTTCATCTTCAACGATAGCTTCTAAAACACCCGCTTCGCTTGCAGGAACTTCTAATACGACTTTATCTGTTTCGATCTCAACCAGTACTTCATCACGCTGAACACTGTCACCTGGTTTTTTATGCCATGTGGCAACCGTAGCATCTGCAACGGACTCAGGAAGATCGGGAACAAGAATTTCTACGCTACTCATTTTCTATCCTTTAATTATTCAATGTTCAAAGCGTCATTAACCAGGGCTTTTTGTTGTTCCTGGTGTACGGACGTATAGCCAACTGCTGGAGATGAAGAAGCAGCTCGACCTGCATAACGTAAAGTTGCCCCTGCTGGGATAGCTTCACGGAAGTTATGTTGACTGCAATACCAAGCACCTTGGTTTAATGGCTCTTCTTGACACCATACAAAGTCTTTTACATCAGTAAATTGCGCCAACGCTTTTTGAATGTCTTCGTGTGGGAACGGATATAGCTGTTCGATACGCACGATAGCAACGTCAGTTTGTTCATTCTTACGACGTTGTTCTAACAGATCGTAATAGACTTTCCCTGAACACATAACGACGCGTTTCACATTTTTCGGATTGATTTCATCGATTTCACCGATAACTGGCTCAAATGTACCATTTGCCAATTCTTCCATGCTAGAGACCGCTAATGGGTGACGTAGCAGAGATTTTGGTGACATCACAATCAGAGGACGACGCATGCCACGTAAGGCTTGGCGACGTAACATGTGGTAAACCTGAGCAGGTGTTGACGGAACACACACTTGCATGTTTTGGTCAGCACACAGTTGCAAGTAACGCTCTAAACGTGCAGATGAGTGCTCTGGACCCTGACCTTCATAACCATGAGGCAGTAACATGACCAGACCACACATACGACCCCATTTTTGCTCACCAGAGCTAATGAATTGGTCGATAACCACTTGAGCACAGTTAGCGAAGTCACCAAATTGTGCTTCCCAGATAGTCAATGCACGAGGTTCTGTGGTTGCATAACCATATTCGAATGCTAATACGGCATTTTCAGTCAGAACAGAGTCCCAAACATTAAACACGCCTTGGCCATTATGAATATTTTGCAGTGGAACATAAACTGAACCATTCGTTTGGTTGTGGACCACTGCATGACGGTGGAAGAATGTACCACGGCCCGCATCTTCACCCGATAAACGAACAGGAATACCTTCATCAACCAATGTTGCGTACGCTAAAGTTTCAGCTGCACCCCAGTCGAGAAGCTTTTCACCTTTCGCCATTTCGGCACGGTCTGCATAAATTTTCTCAACACGAGATTGCGCAACCACGCCCTCTGGAATGGTACTAACTTTAGTTGCCAGTTCAGTTAAGCGTTTAATATCAACGGTTGATTTATATGATGCATCCCATTCATGGTTTAAATATGGAGCCCATGTGTATGAATTCAGACCCATTTCACGGTACTCTTCAACCACACAGTTACCTGCATCTAGCGCATCGCGATACAGATTGACCATTTCAGTGACATCATTAGCACTTAACACATTTTCTGCAATTAAACGGTCTGCATAAATTTTACGTGGTGTTGGGTGCTGCTTGATTTTTTGATACATCACTGGCTGAGTTGCACTTGGCTCATCCGCTTCGTTATGGCCATGGCGGCGATAACATACTAAATCAATCATAACATCGCGTTTGAACGTGTTACGGAAATCCAGTGCCAAACGAGTTACAAATGCCACTGCTTCAGGGTCATCTGCATTCACGTGGAAAATTGGGGCCTGCACCATCTTCACGATATCTGTGCAGTATTCTGTAGAACGGGTGTCTTTCGGGTTAGAAGTGGTAAAACCAATTTGGTTGTTAATTACGATACGCACCGTACCGCCGACTTCATAACCACGTGCTTGTGACATATTCAACGTTTCTTGCACAACACCTTGGCCAGTTACTGCGGAGTCACCGTGAATAGTAATAGGCAGAACCATGTTGCTACGGCCTTCATCTAAACGGTCACGACGAGCACGTACTGAACCAATAACCACAGGGCTAACAATTTCAAGGTGAGATGGGTTAAATGCCAATGCTAAGTGAACACGAGAGCCTGCGGTTTCAAAGTCAGAAGAGAAACCTTGGTGATATTTAACGTCACCCGCACTAGAGTGGTCTTTATGTTTACCCGCGAATTCATCAAATAATTCGCCCGGTTTTTTACCTAAGATATTAACTAAAACGTTTAAACGACCACGGTGAGCCATACCTAAAACAACTTCACGGGTATCTTGCTTGCCTGCGTGGTGGATTAAATCTTTCAGCATTGGGATCAGTGAATCACCACCTTCCAATGAGAAACGCTTGGCGCCTGGGAATTTAGCCCCAATGTAACGCTCAAGCCCTTCAGCCGCGGTTAATTCAGCTAAGAAGCGTTTTTTCTCTTCTACTGAGAAGATCTTAGAAACGTCAACAGACTCAAGACGTTGTTGGATCCAACGTTTTTCTTCTGTATTCGTGATATGCATATATTCAGCACCGATAGAACCGCAATAAATACGTTTCAGGTGCTCATATAGCTCACTAAGCTTCATGGTTTCTTTGCCAATAGCAAATGAACCCACGTTGAATGTTTCGTTGAAGTCTTCTTTCGTCAGGTTGTGGAATGCTGGGTCTAAATCTGGAACAGATTCACGTTTCCAAAGACCTAACGGGTCAAGATTCGCATTTTGGTGCCCGCGGAAGCGGAACGCATTGATTAATTGCAAAACTTTAACTTGTTTTGCGTCGATAGCTGGATCGCTAACAGAGGTGTGATAACGTGTAGAGTCTTTTGCTAAGCGACGGAAGTAATCGCGCGCTTGGGAGTGGAATTGTTCGCCACTAGTGCCTAATGCTGCACCAGGGAGTTGCTCAAAAATTGCTTTCCACTCGGCATCGACAGAGTTAGGGTCAGTCAGATAATCTTCATAGAGCTGTTCTATATAAGTCTGGTTCGCGCCTGCCAGAAAGCTTGAATCCAGCCAGTCCTTCATTACGCCGTTCTGCATTGTGATCCCTTAAGCTTTTAAAGCTTTAGTTTTCGCCGTGGTTAACTAATCGCCGCATTTAAGCGACCTCGATAAAGGTTCTCTTGGACGTGCTTTATGCATGTTCTCTCTTTGGGAGGCCCTTTATCAGTAAGGGTTTCCCTTTTAAGGAACCTTTAAAAA
The DNA here is from genome assembly GCF_028479245.1 of Providencia sp. PROV223. Lineage (NCBI taxonomy): Bacteria > Pseudomonadati > Pseudomonadota > Gammaproteobacteria > Enterobacterales > Morganellaceae > Providencia > Providencia sp. PROV223. The sequence goes on along the minus strand of NZ_JAMPNG010000004.1, from coordinate 89,327 downwards.
CTGGCTGCGGTTTTTAAAGGCCCCTATGCTTGGGCTGTCGTCTTCATCTTTTGCAGTTGGCTATTTTTTCTACTTTTTACTGTTACTTTCTTTGCTTTCACTTTTTTACGCTTTTGTAATGACAACGTTTTAATAAATACTACTTTTTATGGGTGACAATGTTACTTTCTGATGCTCATTGTTGGTATTTCGTTTTCGCGCTTTTGTGAGCTTCCGCGCATTAAAATCATGTCATTGTTTTTACTTTACGCGTTTCTTTTAACTTATGTTTTTATTTTGTGCTATTTCCATTTTAACCCACAGCACCTGAGCACTGCGGGTTAAATATTCATCATTAAGCGCTATGTTTTAGTAACATAGATTTAATATGACCAATAGCTTTCGTTGGATTTAGTCCTTTAGGGCATACATTGACACAATTCATGATGCTATGACAGCGGAAGACACTAAAAGCGTCGTTCAGATCATCTAATCGTGAATCGGTTTCAGTATCACGGCTATCAATTAAGAAACGATACGCTGCCAACAAGCCTGCAGGCCCGATAAACTTGTCCGGATTCCACCAGAAAGATGGGCAAGAAGTCGAACAACAAGCACATAAAATACACTCATATAAACCATCGAGTTTTTCACGTTGTGCAGGAGTTTGTAAATTCTCACGCGCCGGTGGATTCTTGTTATCATTAATGAGATATGGACGAATTTTTTCGTATTGGGTATAGAATTGTGTCATGTCGATAATCAGGTCACGCACAACAGGCAGACCCGGCAATGGACGAATGACAATTTTCTTCCCACCACGGATTAAAGCAGATAATGGCGTAATACATGCCAACCCGTTTTTACCGTTCATGTTCAGACCATCAGAACCGCACACCCCTTCACGACAAGAACGACGGAAGGATAATGTTGGATCTTGCTCTTTGATTTGGATTAACGCATCCAGCAACATCATGTCACGCCCTTCAGGAACTTCTAGCGTGTAATCTTGCATACGAGGTGCGTTGTCCACATCAGGATTGTAGCGATAAATCGAAAATTGTAATTTCATAGTTTATTTCTCCGCAACTGGATTAACACCACGCATTAGTAGGTACGAATTTTCGGTGGGAAGGCTTCACGCAGTTTTGGCTGCATGTTGACTTCACGACGCGTCATCGTTTCAGATTGCGGTAAATATAATGAATGACATAACCAATTCGCATCGTCTCGCTCTGGGTAGTCAAAGCGGCTATGCGCACCACGACTTTCTGTACGGAAGTTTGCAGCTTGAGCAGTTGCATAAGCCGTTTCCATCAGGTTATCCAGTTCTAAACATTCGATACGCTGAGTATTAAATTCAGTCGAGGTATCATCAAGACGCGCGTTTTGTAGACGTTCACGAATCACTTTCAGCTCTTCTAAGCCTTTCGCCATCGCATCACCTTCACGGAATACCGAGAAGTTATGCTGCATACAGGTTTGCAGTGCTTTACGGATTTCAGTTGGGTCTTCGCCAGTACGAGCACCTTCCCAACGGTTAAAGCGAGTCATCGCTGCATCGATATCAGATTCAGACGCATCACGCATTGAACCTTGTTCCATGATGGACTCTTTCAAATGCAGACCCGCTGAACGACCAAATACGACTAAGTCGAGGAGTGAGTTACCGCCTAAACGGTTAGCGCCATGTACAGATACACAGGCAATTTCACCGACAGCAAACAGACCCGGAATAACTTCATCTTCGCCGTTTTCGTTATAACGAATAGCTTGACCAGTGACTTTAGTCGGAATACCGCCCATCATGTAGTGACAAGTAGGAATAACTGGAATTGGCTCTTTGATTGGGTCAACGTGAGCAAAGGTGCGAGATAACTCAAGAATACCCGGTAAACGTGATTCCAGAACTTCTTTTCCTAAGTGATCCAGTTTCAGTTTGGCATGTGGGCCCCATGGACCATCACAACCACGACCTTCACGGATTTCAATCATGATAGAACGTGCGACAACATCACGACCCGCAAGGTCTTTTGCGTTCGGCGCATAGCGCTCCATGAAGCGTTCACCGTCTTTGTTCAACAGATAACCACCTTCACCACGGCAGCCTTCAGTGACGAGAACACCCGCACCTGCGATACCTGTTGGGTGGAATTGCCACATTTCCATATCTTGTAGTGGAACACCTGCGCGAGCAGCCATCCCTACGCCATCACCCGTATTGATGTGTGCGTTAGTAGTTGATTGGTAAATACGACCAGCACCACCGGTTGCTAAAATAGTGGCTTTCGCTTTGAAATAAACCAGCTCACCTGTTTCCATACAAATTGCAGTACAACCTACGATATCACCATCTTGGTTTTTAACTAAATCAAGGGCATACCATTCAGAAAAAATGGTGGTGTGGTTTTTTAAGTTCTGCTGATACAAAGTATGTAACAGTGCGTGGCCAGTACGGTCAGCCGCAGCTGCAGTACGTGCAGCTTGCTCACCACCGAAGTTTTTAGACTGACCACCAAATGGGCGTTGATAAATACTTCCGTCATCAAGACGAGAGAATGGCAACCCCATATGCTCTAATTCGAGGATAGCCTCTGGCCCTGTTTTACACATATATTCAATCGCATCTTGGTCACCGATGTAGTCGGAACCTTTCACAGTATCGTACATGTGCCATTCCCAGTTATCAGGGTGAGTATTACCTAAAGCAACAGTAATACCGCCTTGTGCTGATACCGTATGAGAACGGGTTGGGAAGACTTTTGACAGAAGTGCGCAAGATAGGCCCATCTGTGAAATTTGTAATGCGGCACGCATACCTGCGCCACCCGCACCGATAACGATAGCGTCAAACTCTCTGATTGGCAGATTCATTTATGCACCCCACACAACAATTGTTCCGTAAATTAAATAAGCCAACAGACCTACAACGATAGCCAGCTGCAATACTAAACGAATTGCTAAAGGTTTAACGTAGTCAGTCAGCACTTGCCACATGCCAATCCACGCATGGACAAGAATCGAGAACAAGGTGAGGATTGTGAATACTTTCGTCACAGAAGAGGCGAAAAAGCCACGCCAGACTTCATAGGTAATGTCGTTAATAGCAACAAAACCAACAATGTAGAGTACGTAGAGTGCGATGACAATCGCAGAACCACGGATTAATAGCCAGTCCTGGATACCAGTACGGCCTAAAGCTGAAGCATTACTTACCATACTAAAATCCCCGCCAGAATTGCTAAAATCACGGTAATGACAAATGTAATTTTTGCAGATGAGTTACCAGCAGCAAGCGTTTCATCAACACAACCGAAATCCATTAGCATATGACGAATACCACCACAGATGTGGTAAGCCAAAGCAGTCAAGATGCCCCAAAGAATGAACTTAGCAAAAAAGCCAGTCATTATTTCAGACGCGTATTGAAAACCTTCTGGAGAGGAGAGAGATGTCCCTAACAACCAAAGCAGAATACCAACTGCGATGAGAGTAATGACGCCAGAGACACGGTGCAAGATCGAAGATATTGCAGTGATCGGGAAGTGAATCGTCTGCAAATCAAGGTTGACAGGTCTTTGTTTTTTCACAATTTTGCCCACACAGCTCTTTATTATTTTCCATCCTCCGGACCTGGGGTGGAAATCAGACAGCGACAGGGGTACAAAATGCAACTTAACACAAACTCTAATCCATCATGTTTAAATAAAGTTGCATACTGATCACGCTGGGAACTCCTACTACAGGGTAATCCGGAGACCTGCCGCTAGTATAAAGTCTTCACAATGCCATTACAATTCCCACACAAAATGTTTGGAGACATTTAGCCCGAACAGTGAGAAGGATCACGATTTAAACATTTTGTATAAATGTGCTTATCTTATTTGACAATGATTCAACATTTATCTTACATATAGGTCTGGCAGAATTATCTTAACGGTGCTGTTTACCCTTCATCGGAAAAGAAAAAACGTGAATGTTGCAATGTTAAATACTCTTCAATTTGAACTATGATGGGTATTAATAACAAAAGTTATGAAAGTTGTTCCTCTTACCACAAATAATGATATTGTAGGGAAAACAACAAAAAGAACATAACATCTACACACTCATAAACAACCTAATTACATTGTCGTCGGTCTCAGATTTCAGGTTTTATGTGATAGCGAGCTGATTTCCAAAGCATACCGGTAGAACAATGCACGAAGACACAGTATAACGCTGAGCTTCTGGGTTGTTGGGTGTCGATTATCAAGCGCTAAGGAGACCGTAATGGCTGATAACAAAGCTAAGCTAACGACTGGTAGTAAGGGTGATATTGACCTAGATATTTTAAGCCCAACGATTGGTCAAGACGTTATCGATGTCCGAACTTTAGGTTCTAAAGGGTTCTTTACCTACGACCCTGGTTTTACTTCTACTGCATCCTGTGAATCAAAAATCACCTATATCGATGGTGATCAAGGCATTCTGTTGCACCGTGGTTTCCCTATCGATCAACTCGCCACTGAAGCCTCTTATCTCGAAGTTTGTTATATCCTGCTATACGGTGAAGCACCGACTCAAGAACAATATGACGTATTTAAAAATACGGTGACTCGCCATACAATGATCCATGAGCAAATTACACGCATGCTTAATGGTTTCCGCCGTGACTCACACCCGATGGCCGTTTTATGTGGTGTTACGGGGGCATTAGCCGCGTTCTATCACGATGCGTTGGATGTTAACAACCCACGTCACCGTGAAATTACGGCTTATCGCCTGCTGTCAAAAATGCCAACAGTTGCAGCGATGTGTTACAAATATTCAATTGGCCAACCTTTTGTTTATCCACGTAATGACCTGTCATACGCGGGTAATTTCTTGCACATGATGTTCTCTACACCCTGTGAAGAATACACGGTTAATCCTGTTTTAGAGCGCGCAATGGATCGTATTTTGATTCTGCACGCTGACCACGAGCAAAACGCCTCAACATCTACAGTTCGTACTGCGGGTTCATCTGGTGCAAACCCATTTGCTTGTATCGCAGCGGGTATTGCATCACTGTGGGGGCCTGCTCATGGTGGTGCTAACGAAGCTTGCTTGCGTATGTTGGAAGAAATCCAAACCGTCGAGCACATCCCAGCATTTATCGAGCGCGCTAAAGACAAAAATGACTCTTTCCGCTTAATGGGCTTCGGCCACCGTGTTTATAAAAACCATGACCCACGTGCAACAGTAATGCGTGAAACTTGCCATGAAGTTCTAAACGAACTTGGCCTGAATGACAGTTTGCTGGAAGTCGCAATGGAGCTGGAACGTATCGCATTAAACGACCCGTACTTCATTGAGAAAAAACTGTACCCGAACGTTGACTTCTATTCAGGTATCATCTTGAAAGCAATGGGTATTCCTTCTTCAATGTTTACTGTTATTTTTGCCATTGCACGTACTATTGGCTGGATTGCACATTGGAATGAAATGCACGATGACGGCTTGAAAATTGCTCGCCCTCGTCAGTTGTACACGGGTTATGATAAACGTGAATTCAACTCAGAATTAGCAAAAAAATAATATTTAATTAAATCTACCCCTACACATGCTAAGGCCTCGAATTTTCGGGGCTTTTTTCATTTTTGTTTACCGAAGTTGTTTAACTTACTGTTGTTGATATTCCCTTGGTGTCATCCCACTCATTTTACGGAAAAAACTAATAAATGCGCTATCGCTTGTTAGACCAAGTTCTTGAGTAATATAGTGATAGGGTTTTTCTTGTGCGAGTAATTCAATCGCTTTAATGTAACGCCATTGTTGACGCCATGCTTGATAATTCATTCCTGTTTCTTTAAAAAAAATCCGGGTAATCGTCTTCTCACTCGCCCCAACAGTTTGTGCTAATTGGTTTAAATTTGGAGGTAATTGTTCGATATCAACCCCTTTAAAACGCCTATCTTGCGGTAATGGTAGCAGTGTTGGCTCTAAAGTTGCACTTTGTAACTCATCGATAAATACGGGCAATAAATTAGCTAAATTCCCTTGTTGCCAATCACTATCAAATGGCGCAATCGCAATACGTTCAAGTACTTCTCTCAATAAGGATGAAATGCTTAATATCATCACTTCATTCCCTATTCTGTCAGCGTATTCTTGCGCTAAATAAACCGAACGGTAACCCACTGATGCCCGCATTTGAGCCCGATGAAGAACAAATGGTGGGATCCAAGCCACCCTTCCCGGAGGAAGTAAAGACAAACGATTTTCCAGTGAAATTCGTATACATCCTTGTTGTGTAAAAAGAAGTTGTCCCATTTCATGTTTATGAAAGCCAGAGTCATGCTGCCCCATTTTTGCTGCAATTCCCAATACTGGCGAGCGGTACCAGTGAGTTTGAAATTCATCTGTTTGATTTAGCCAAGCCATAATGTCTCTTTTTTGATATTTATAGTCTTTATTATTGTAATAAGACAATAAAAATAACACTAAACTGCCTGCCATTGAATCGTTGTATCTAATTAGACCTTTTATTTTTAGTAGATTGGCAGGAAAAAAAGTATGAAACACCCTCTTTCATTATGGCTTGCTGTTGCCTTGATGATGTTTCCACAAATTGTGGAGACCATATACAGCCCCGCACTCACTGATATCGCTAGTGCTTTCTCAGTAAATGCGGAACAAGCTTCACAAACGCTGTCGCTTTATTTCTTTGCTTTTGCATTAGGCGTGGTGTTTTGGGGGCGTATGTGTGACACCTTAGGGCGCCGCCCGACGATTCTGGCGGGTTTATTGATATATGGTATTGCGTCTATTGGCGCGTTATTTGTCACACATTTTTATTTATTATTACTAATGAGAATGTTGTCAGCCTTTGGCGCTGCCGTAGGTTCAATTGGTACACAAACCGCCATGCGCGATAGCTACCAAGGCCATGAATTAGCAAAAGTTTTCTCTATTATGGGCGTTGCTTTGGCTATCAGCCCTGCTTTAGGGATGTTATCTGGTGCTGGACTCGTTAATTTTGGCGGTTACCGAACCGTTTTTATCGGCTTAGCGATTTTAGCTGTGGTGCTTTTTCTCTGGTCAATCTGTCGTTTACCCGAGACTAAGCCTAAAACCGTGACTCATATCTCATTTATTAAGACATTTTTACGCATGATCGCAGATAAAGAAATTGTTAGAAATGTGATCTTGATAGCATTTTTCAACATTAATTTATTTAGCTATTATCAGCTGGCACCATTCAGTTTTGAACAATTAATGCTCACTCAACAACAGTTTGGATTAACTGGGATTTTATTAGCACTTGGAGTCGGTTTAGGTTCGATATCAAATCGCTATTTATTGGCTAAAAAACACACATCTGAACAACTTGTTAAGCTTGCCAGCCTCATTTCATTGGTGAGTGGTTGTTTGGTTTTTGTGCTAATGGATTCAATTTGGTTTGTTTTACCCGTTATTGGCATTGTTATTGGTTATGGAATTGCGATCCCGAACATACTTGCCCATGCATTAAACCGTTATGGTGAGCAAAAAGGCACCGCCGGCGCCATTTTAGGGTTATTTTACTACATCGGGCTCGCCATTGGTTTGATGGTTGCAGGTTGGAGCCAGCACTTAGGTTTAGTGTTAACTATTTCAAGTGCAGTATTGGTTTTCGCATCGTTAAAATACCGAACCCAATAGCTATTTTTATTTTTATTTTCAATAGATTATAAATCTTCTAAGTATTTCGAATCACCGCTAGGCGGCAAAAGAGTGAAGCCCTAGGAACATACACAAGTATGTGACTAGGGTTCGTGAATGCAGCCAACAACGCTTTGATGTAAAAGGCGGCAAAAATTTAATTCTCTAAATAGTTCGAGTTGTGGCTAGGCGGCGAATAAGGGTATCTTGGGGAGCATACAAAAGTATGTGACCCAAGTAGCCGAGTGAAGCCAACACAGCCACAGTTCGAAATATGACGAGAATTTAGGCAGGGTTATCGATATCGATAAACTCCGCATCTAACCCATGTTCATCTACAAGCCACTTAGTCAGCGCTTTAATCCCATAACGTTCCGTTGCGTGATGCCCTGCACTGTAGAAATGGATCCCCATTTCCCTTGCTATATGAATGGTTTGTTCAGAAACTTCCCCTGTTACAAAGGCATCTACACCAAATTCAGCCGCTTGTAGGATGAAGCCTTGCCCTCCCCCTGTACACCATGCGATTTGACGAATTTCTTCTTTTGCATTATCACCACAATGTAAGACTTTACGACCAAGGCGAGTTTCTAAACGAGACGTTAATTCTGAAGGAGTAATCGGTTGATCAAAAAAACCAAATGGCATTAATGGGTCGATTTGGCCATTTACCTGCACCCCCATAATATAGGCAAGCTGGGTATTATTACCTAATTGATGATGTGCATCTAATGGAAGGTGATAACCATACAGGTTGATATCATTCGCTAATAATGTTTTTAAGCGATTTCTCTTCATTCCTTTGATAATGGCGGGCTCATTTTTCCAAAAATAGCCATGATGAACAATGATGGCATCGGCTTTCTTTTCAACGGCAACATCCAATAATGCTTGGCAAGCTGTCACACCGGTGATGATTTTATGTACATGTGGTCGCCCTTCAACTTGCAATCCATTCGGTGCAAAATCTTGGAACTCACTAACTTTCAATTCGTCATTAATGATTTCTTCTAATCTTAAGTTATGCATTATGTTGTCCTTTTTACTGCACAGCTAAACGGTTTATCCACCAGTTTGAACGTAATTGACTGATAATCAATAAGCATAAACGGAAACATGATTTTTTTCTGTGTTATTTGAAGTATATAGAATAAAAATAGGCGGGATTAAAAACAAAACCCCCACAATTCAATATTGCAGGGGTTATTACTCACCATTAAGCACTAAATTAACGATGGCCTTCTAGGGTTGTTTCTGAACGTTCTAGCCAAACAGGTTTATCACTGGTTTTTGCCCAAACCTTATGTAAATGACTATAAAACTTTGCTCTTTTTGGATAAAAAACCATAACCGGAAACGCAATAATGCCAGCTGTTACAGCGGCAGTGCGGCGTGCAAGTACCTGATTACGGGAATATTCGCGATATGTGGACATCGGTATCCTCCTTCAGTTGCCACTTTATTTGTCGATTCCAGCTTTGCTCTATCATTCCCCATTAACACACATTTCCCATTAACACAGTAGTAAAGAGCGACTAAAATCAGACAGATAATATGAAATATATTGACTGTAGATAGGATATCGCAAATTGTGTAATAAAACTACTCATCTGACCACTTAATCTGTAAATTTTTCTAAAAAATCTGCTCATTCCGTATTTTTATTACATTTTTTAACCAATCAATGTTTTAATTATACATTTAAATCACAATAATTTAACAAGCAAGGCCGTACGCCGCTTTCTCTATTAAGCTCTCTATTTTTGCTAAATAAACAGCCATTTTTATACTTTTTTTACACCCTACCCGTGCTTTTTATCAGCTTCTTTACAGCGAACTCTTTAGCCTTATCACATGGAAATAATAAGGAGAAAATACTGTGTCATTACTTTCCATTATTGGGGCAGTTCTCGTTGTTTTACTGCTGACGTATCTGATTTATGCTCTGCTTAACGCGGAGGATTTCTGATATGACTACCACCACATTGCTATTTTTAGGTAGTTTTTTACTGTTCTTATTCATCTTAGCAAAGCCTTTAGGCAATGCTATTGCTCGGTTAATCGACAATGATATACCTCATCGGTTAGCAAGCAGTGAGTCCTTACTTTGGCGTTTAACCGGAGTCAAACAGCCAGGAAGAGACATGGCTGAGATGAATTGGAAACAATATGCCTTAGCGATTGTATTATTTAATCTTTTAGGTTTTATTTTATTATTCGTTATCTTAATCTGCCAAGGCCGTTTGCCCCTTAACCCTCAACACTTTGAAGGGATGAGCTGGGATTTAGCCTTTAATACCGCCGTTAGTTTCATTACTAATACTAACTGGCAAGCTTATAGCGGCGAAAATACATTAAGTTATTTGAGCCAAATGGCCGGGTTGACGGTACAAAACTTCCTTTCCGCAGCGACAGGTATTGCCGTTGCTTTCGCAATTATTCGCGCTTTTTCACACCATGGTAGTAAAACTGTCGGTAATGCGTGGTTAGATATTTACCGAATTACGGTGTATTTACTCTTTCCTTTAGCGATTATTTTTGCATTATTTTTTGTCAGCCAAGGGGTTATTCAAAATTATTCCAGTTATTTACTTATTCACCCTTTAGATAACAGTGAACAACTATTGCCGATGGGGCCAGTAGCTTCCCAAGAAGCGATAAAATTGCTCGGCACCAATGGTGGCGGCTTCTTTGGCGCTAACTCATCACATCCTTTTGAAAACCCAACCGCACTGAGTAATTTTGTGCAAATGTTTGCTATTTTCCTGATCCCTACTGCACTTTGCTTTGCTTTTGGTCGTGCAGTTGGTAACAACAAACAAGGCCATACTTTACTCTGGGTTATGGGGATCATTTTTGTGGTTGCCGCCATCGTTGTGGTTAAGGCTGAATATGTGGGAAACCCATTTTTAACCGAACTACATGCCACTAGCTCTGCCAATATGGAAGGAAAAGAGAGCCGCTTTGGGATTGTTGGTTCCGCTTTGTTTGCTGTCGTTACCACTGCCGCATCTTGCGGAGCAGTTAACGCCATGCATGACTCCTTTACCGCAATGGGCGGAATGGTACCGATGTGGTTAATGCAAATTGGTGAAGTGGTCTTTGGTGGCGTTGGTTCCGGCTTATACGGTATGTTGCTGTTTGTGCTACTCGCTGTCTTCCTTGCTGGACTTATGATTGGTCGTACGCCTGAATACCTCGGTAAAAAAATCGAAGTTCGAGAAATGAAAATGGTGGCACTGGCGATTTTAGTCACCCCAACCTTAGTGCTACTTGGTACCACTCTTTCATTAATAACCGAAGCGGGCCGTGCAGGAATTTTAAACCCTGGAGCGCATGGGTTTAGTGAAGTGTTATACGCCTTTTCTTCTGCGGCTAATAATAACGGTAGCGCTTTTGCTGGGCTCAGCGCTAACACTCCGTTTTACAATGTGCTACTTGCCATTACGATGTTTATAGGCCGCTTTGGTGTCATTCTTCCTGTCTTGGCTATCGCAGGTTCCATGGCCAATAAGAAACCCCAAGCCAAAAGCCATGCCACATTGCCGACAACTGGCCCATTATTTATTGGCTTACTGGTTTTCACCGTACTTCTCATTGGCGCACTGACCTTTGTACCCGCTCTTGCATTAGGCCCTATCGCTGAGCAATTACACATTGGTTTTGCCGGATAATGAGGAAAAAAAAATGAAAAACAAACAAACTAAATTATTCAATAATCAATTAATTAAACAATCCATTATTGAATCTATCAAAAAATGTACACCACAAGCACAATGGCGTAACCCAGTCATGTTTGTAGTTTTTATTGGCAGTATTATCACCACGTTACTCTGGTTAGCGATGGTAACGGGTTACACACAAGGCAGTGCTTGGTTCAGCGGAATGATCACCCTTTGGCTGTGGTTCACGGTTATTTTTGCCAACTTTGCAGAAGCGCTTGCTGAAGGGCGAAGTAAAGCACAAGCTCAAAGCTTAAAAGGCGTAAAGCAACAAAGTAGTGCCACACGGTTAGCTTCGGCCTCATTGGAGGCGAACCAAGATATTGTGAGTTCAGATCAGTTACGTAAAGGCGATATTGTGTTGATCCGTGCCGGAGAAACCATTCCTTGCGATGGCGAAGTCATCGAAGGTGGTGCTTCCGTGGATGAAAGTGCCATCACGGGGGAATCCGCTCCCGTGATCCGCGAATCTGGTGGTGATTTCTCTTCAGTGACAGGCGGAACTCGCGTACTTTCCGATTGGCTGATAGTCGAGTGTACCGTCAATCCCGGTGAAACCTTCTTAGATAGAATGATTTCCATGGTTGAAGGCGCACAACGCCGTAAAACCCCCAATGAAATCGCGCTCACTATTTTATTAACTGCACTGACTATTATCTTTGTGTTAGTTTGTGCCACCTTGTACCCATTCACCGTTTTTGCCGCAGAGCATGCAGGCGCAGGCAGTGCCGTTTCTATTTTAGTGTTAATAGCGTTATTAGTGTGCTTAATTCCAACAACCATCGGTGGCTTACTTTCATCTATTGGTGTGGCAGGGATGAGCCGCATGCTAGGAGCAAATGTAATTGCCACCAGCGGCCGTGCTGTAGAGGCAGCAGGTGATGTCGACGTTCTATTACTTGATAAAACGGGGACCATTACACTGGGAAACCGCCAAGCCTCTGAATTTTTACCGCTAACAGGTATTACAGAGCAGCAACTGGCGGATGCCGCACAACTATCGTCTTTAGCGGATGAAACCCCAGAAGGACGCAGTATTGTGGTCTTGGCAAAACAAAAATTTAATTTACGTGAAAGAGATATTCATGCCCTGAATGCAACTTTTGTTCCTTTCTCCGCAATGACACGTATGAGTGGTGTCAATATTGGCGAGCGAATGATCCGCAAGGGCTCTGCGGATGCCATCCGCCGTTATATCGAAGCCAATCACAGTAAATTTCCTGTCGAAGCGGATCAACTGGTCGAAAAAGTGGCCCATTTAGGCGGAACGCCACTTGTGGTGGTTGATAATAAAACGGTTTTAGGTGTCGTAGCATTAAAAGATATCGTCAAAGGGGGCATGAAAGAACGCTTCGCCCAAATGCGTAGTATGGGCATCAAAACGGTGATGATCACCGGAGATAACCATTTAACAGCAGCCGCAATTGCAGCCGAAGCAGGCGTCGATGATTTTCTTGCAGAAGCGACACCAGAAGCCAAACTGGCGTTGATCCGCCAATATCAATCTGAGGGTCGCTTAGTTGCTATGACCGGTGACGGCACCAACGATGCGCCAGCACTCGCGCAAGCGGATGTCGCAGTCGCAATGAACTCAGGTACCCAAGCCGCAAAAGAAGCCGGTAACATGGTGGATTTAGACTCCAACCCAACCAAACTGATTGAAGTGGTGCATATTGGTAAACAAATGCTAATGACCCGTGGCTCATTAACCACCTTCAGTATTGCTAATGATATTGCTAAATATTTTGCCATTATCCCTGCCGCTTTTGCAGTGACTTGGCCACAGCTAAATGCGTTAAATATTATGCAATTACACTCACCTGCATCCGCTATCCTCTCTGCGGTTATCTTTAACGCATTGATTATTATCTTCTTGATTCCCCTCGCCATTAAAGGGGTCAATTATCGGCCAATGAGCTCTCAATCATTATTGCAACGTAATTTAGGCATATATGGCTTAGGCGGGTTAATTGTGCCATTTGTTGGGATCAAACTGATTGATCTGCTTATTAGTCTCTTTGGAATATAAGGAATTGATTATGAATATGATCCGTTCGTCGATGATTATGTTATTTATACTCACCATTTTTACAGGTATTGCTTACCCATTAATGGTGACTGGCCTCGCTAATATTTTTTTTCCCTGGCAGGCTCACGGTTCTTTACTCACACAAGATGAGCGCATTGTTGGTTCTGCCTTAATCGGGCAAAATGTGGGTAATATTCGCTATTTTCACGGTCGCCCCTCAGCAACTGTCGATATCCCCTACAATACCTTAGCTTCTGGTGGAAGTAATTTGGCTGTCAGTAACCCATTATTACAACAAACGATGGCAGAGCGTAGCGAACAACTGCGCGCAGAGAACCCCGATGCAGGTAATGCCATCCCAGTAGATTTACTCACGTCTTCCGCCAGTGGCTTAGACCCCAATATTTCTATTGATGCAGCGTTATACCAAGCTCCACGTATTGCAAAAAGCAGGCAAATTCCATTAGATACAGTAAAATCATTGATAGAAACGCATACTGAACAGGCATTGTTGCCCTTTTTAGGTGAACCCGTCATTAATGTGCTAAAACTGAACTTAGCACTTGATGAATATCAACAACAAATAAACAGTCAAACTCACTAGGGGCTGTGATGGACAATCAAGAACCTATTCGCCCTAACCCTGATGAACTCTTGGTCAAAGCCAATGAAATTGGGCGTGGCAAATTAAAGATTTTTTTCGGTGCCTGTGCTGGTGTTGGAAAAACGTATGCCATGCTGCAAGAAGCACAGAGACTCAGAGCTCAAGGGCTAGATGTGCTGATTGGCGTAGTAGAAACCCATGAAAGAGAAGAAACGGCCGCGCTACTTGACGGCCTTTCTCTGTTGCCACCTAGGCGCATAACTCATCACGGTCGCCGCCTAAATGGTTTCGATATTGACGCAGCAATTGCTAGGCATCCAGCCATAATTTTAATGGATGAATTAGCATTTAGTAACCCCCATGGCAGCCGCCACCCTAAACGTTGGCAAGATGTCGAAGAACTCCTTGATGCCGGAATTGACGTACTGACAACCATCAACGTTCAACACATTGAAAGCCTGAATGACATCGTGGGAAGTATTACAGGTATTCGCGTACGTGAAACAGTTCCAGATCATATTTTTGATGCAGCTGATGAGGTGGTATTAGTTGATCTTCCTCCTGACGACCTACGACAACGCCTTAAAGAAGGCAAAGTGTATATACCGGGGCAAGCCGAACGCGCTATTGAGCATTTTTTCCGCAAAGGAAACTTAATTGCACTGCGTGAGCTGGCTCTTCGGCGTACTGCTGACCGGGTTGATGACCAGATGCGTGAATTTCGTGATGGTAAAGGCCAAGCCCCCGTATGGCACACTCGCGATGGGCTCTTGCTATGCATTGGCCATAATACCGGAAATGAAAAATTAGTCCGTACTGCCGCACGACTTGCTGCAAAATTCGGTAGTGTCTGGCATGCTGTTTATGTTGAAACTCCCTCACTTCATCAGCTACCTGAAACCCAGCGTAGAGCTATCTTAAAAGCGTTGCGTCTTGCTCAAGACTTAGGTGCAGAAACAGCAACTTTATCCGACCCTTCGGAAGAAAAAGCGATATTACGTTATGCCCGAGAACATAATTTAGGGAAGATATTGATTGGTCGGCGTAATAAAGTAAACAAATGGTTTAAGCTCAATTTACGTCCCGGTTTTGCCGATCGTCTTGGTAAGCTCGGCCCTGATCTGGATTTAGTGATCGTCGCACTTGAAGAGAAAAGTGAGTGGGACAAAGAACCAGAAAGAAAGCCGTTCTCTGAAAAATGGCGATCGGATATGAATGGCTATTTAATGGCTATTGTGATGTGTGCTGCTATCACCTTATTTTCGCGCACCTTTTTATTGGCCCTCGATAAAGCCAACCTCGTGACACTCTATCTATTAGGTGTCGTGTTAATCGCATTATTTTATGGCCGACGCCCCTCTGTCTTCGCCGCTCTGGTCAACGTGATCAGTTTTGACCTGTTCTTTGTTCAACCCCATTTCTCCCTTGCTATCATGGATATGCAATATTTAGTCACGTTTACAGTGATGCTAATTGTGGGGGTTGTTGTGGGGAATTTAACTGCAGGTATGCGCTACCAAGCTCGTATCGCTCGGTATCGAGAGCAGCGAACACGTCACCTATATGAAATGACAAAAGAATTAGGACAAGCTATCACGACTGATGATATTGGGAGAACTGGGTACCATTTCCTTAATAATGCATTTCAAGCCAAAAGCTGCTTACTGCTCCCCGATGAAAACGACCAGTTATCACCATTAAAATGTGAAGGCCACAGTGAAATGCTGATTGATAAAGCCATTGCTAAATGGTGTTTTGATAAGCGGCAACCCGCCGGTGCTGGTACGGATACACTACCAAGCGTTCCCTATCAATTGCAACCTATCACCACTGCCGATCAAACCCTTGCCGTTCTTGCCATTGAACCAAGAAACATGCGCCAGTTATTGATCCCAGAACAGCAACGCATGCTGCAAACCTTTACAGGACTGATTGCGAGTGCTCTTGCACGTCTGCAGCTGACAAAACAAGCTGAATCAGCCAAATTAGATATTGAACGAGAACAACTAAGAAACTCCTTACTTGCCGCACTGTCTCATGACCTAAAAACACCGCTCACCGTTTTATTCGGCCAAACCGAAATCTTAATGTTGAATTTGTCTGCGGAAAAATCACCACTAACAGAACAAGTGAACCAAATGCGCCAGCAAGTACTTAGCACTTCGCGCTTGGTGAATAATTTACTGGATATGGCTCGCTTACAATCTGGCAGTATTCAGCCCAATTTAGCGTGGGAATCACTGCAAGAAATTACCAGTAGTGCTGTTAGAACCTTAGATTACACCTTACACAGCCATCCTTTAGAAATTGATATTCCAGCAGACTTACTACTTTATTGTGATGCTAACTTGATTGAACGGGTGCTAATCAACCTATTAGAAAATGCCGTAAAATACAGTCATGACGATACCCCGATTGGTATTCGAGCTACAGTTGAAGGGCAAAAAATTCATATTGAAATATGGGATGCCAGCAATGCGATTCCAAACGGACAAGAAAAAACCATTTTTGATAAATTTTCTCGGGCGCAAAAAGAGTCCGCAATTCCAGGAGTTGGCTTAGGGCTCGCCATTTGTCGTGCTATTATTCAGTTACATGAAGGCGAAATTTGGGCGCAAAATAATAATAAAGGTGGAGCGAGTTTCCATTTTGTCTTACCTTTAAAGCAACTACCTGATATCGAAGTAGAAACATAAAAGGATTAACAATATTGTGAGTACTAGCCATCAAATTCTGGTTGTTGAAGATGAAAAAGAAATCCGCCGCTTTGTTCGTTTAGCGCTGGAAGGTGAAGGCTGGAAGGTATTTGAGGCGGAAAATTACCAACGCGGCCTCATTGAATCCGGTACGCGACAACCTGATTTGTTAATTTTAGACCTTGGCTTACCCGATGGTGATGGGCTTGATTTAATTCGTGATCTACGTCAGTGGAGTAGTATTCCGATTATTGTTTTATCCGCTCGTGAAGAAGAATCACAAAAAGTGGCAGCATTGGATGCAGGTGCTGATGATTACCTCACAAAACCCTTCGGAATTAGTGAGTTACTGGCTCGAGTTAGAGTGGCTTTACGGCGCTTCGGCAAAGCCACTCAAGAAAACTCAAAATGCCAGTTTGGGGATATTACCATCGACTTTATTAATCGTGTCGTGACCAAACAAAATGAAGAACTTCATCTAACCCCGATTGAATTTCGTTTACTCAGTGAACTCGTGGCTAACAGCGGTAAAGTATTAACTCAGAGGCACTTATTACTGCAAGTCTGGGGGCCTAATTATGTGGAACATAATCATTACTTACGCATCTACATGGGCCATCTACGGCAAAAATTAGAAAATGATCCAGCACGCCCTATTCACTTATTAACCGAAACAGGAATTGGTTATCGGTTTATGCCTTAACAGATGACCATTTATTGAATTCTAGGAATCTTACCGATAGTTTAAATTAAAAGACTGCTTATAATTTACTCACCTTTTTTCTATGGAGAGAAATTCGTGCAATCACTCACAGCCCAACTATCAAACCGTTTTTCATCTGCTTTAGTCCTTTTTTTAAGTGTTTTTGTGACTACTCAAGCCCTTGCGTTAAGCCCTGAAGAAAAAATGCGTACTGAATCATTATTAGCTGAGCTTGGTAAACAACAAAACCTTACTTTTACACGTAATGGCACTGAATATTCTGCCGCTGACGCAGAGTCTCATTTGCGATTAAAACTGCGTAAAACAGAAAAACGTCTCAAAACTGTAGAACAGTTTATTGATAACGTAGCTTCAAAATCGTCCATTACTGGCGAAGAGTATCAAGTTAAAGATGCGCAAGGTAATGTGACTTCCGCGAATGAATATCTGCATGAATTATTAAAAGAAAAAGTGGATAGCAAATCCAAATAGGTTCTTCAGATTTTGTAGGCTTTGTAGATTACTATAAAAAACGCTGACATTTATTTGTCAGCGTTTTTTGTGCTAATACTCGATCTGGCCCCTAAATAATTTGTACCACAGGTAGGCGGCAAATTAAGTTATCCCGTGAGCATACATAAGTATGTGACTCGAGTAACTTAATGAAGCCAACACCCCTGTGGTGCAAAGTATGACGGGGACATCAAATTAAGAATTTTCGAGTTTCGCCCAAGTATCACGCAACCCCACAGTCCGGTTAAAGACTAAATGTTCTGCACTACTTAACTTGTTATCCGCACAGAAATAGCCTTCGCGTTCAAACTGATACGCTTTTTCTGCCACGGCATTTTTCAGGCTCGGCTCAACAAAACCTTGACGAATAACCAGTGAATCTGGATTGATAACCGATAAGAAATCGTCTTCTGCACCTGGGTTTGGCACAGTGAATAAACGGTCATACAGACGAATTTCTGCAGGTAATGCGTGAGCGACACTTACCCAATGAATAACGCCTTTCACTTTACGGCCATCTGCTGGGTCTTTATTTAATGTGCCTGCATCATAAGTACAGTAGATGGTTGTGATGTTACCATCTGCGTCTTTTTCAACACGCTCTGCTTTAATAATGTATGCATTACGCAAACGAACTTCTTTGCCTAATACTAAACGCTTATATTGGCGGTTCGCTTCCTCACGGAAATCTGCACGGTCGATATAAATTTCATTGCTAAATGGCACTTGGCGCGTTCCCATCTCCGGTTTATTTGGATGGTTTGGCGCTGTTAAAATCTCTTCACCCGCTGGCATGTTTTCAATCACCACACGAACTGGGTCAATAACCGCCATAGCACGTGGTGCTGACTCATTCAGATCATCACGAATACAGGACTCTAAAGAGGCCATTTCAACGTTGTTGTCTTGTTTTGTCACACCAATACGTTGGCAAAATTCACGGATAGAGGCTGCAGTATAACCACGGCGGCGTAAGCCTGATATGGTTAACATACGAGGGTCATCCCAACCATGCACGTGTTTTTCAGTGACTAATTGGTTTAATTTACGCTTAGACATCACCGTGTATTCCAAATTCAGACGAGAAAACTCGTACTGACGTGGATGGCAATCAATGGTGATATTGTCTAATACCCAATCATATAAACGACGGTTGTCTTGGAATTCTAAGGTACATAAAGAGTGTGTAATACCTTCTAATGCATCAGAAATACAATGCGTGAAGTCATACATTGGGTAAATACACCATTTATTGCCAGATTGGTGATGTTCCGCAAATTTAATGCGATATAAAACCGGGTCGCGCATCACCATAAATGGGGATGCCATATCGATTTTCGCACGTAAACACGCTTTTCCTTCTTCGAAGCCACCCGCACGCATTTTTTCGAATAATGCTAAGTTATCTTCAATAAGGCGCTCACGGTATGGGCTATTTTTACCCGGCTCTTTCAATGTTCCACGATATTCGCGAATTTGATCTGGGCTGAGCTCGTCAACGTAAGCTAAGCCTTTTTTGATCAGCTCAATTGCATATTGATACAAGGTATCAAAGTAGTCAGAGGAATAGCGAACATTACCGCTCCACTCAAAACCAAGCCATTTAACGTCTTCTTGAATCGAGTTAACGTATTCGACATCTTCTTTTACAGGGTTGGTATCATCAAAACGTAAATTACATTGGCCTTGATAATCCTTGGCAATGCCAAAATTCAAGCAGATTGATTTCGCATGACCAATATGTAAATAGCCATTCGGTTCAGGTGGAAAACGCGTATGCACTGACGTGTGTTTTCCGGTCGCCAGATCTTCATCTATGATCTGACGGATAAAATTTGTTGGGCGAGCATCTGCCTCATTCATTGTCATCATTCCTCAATGCCAAAAGCGCGCTAAAAGCGTGTAGTAACTAAATATATTCTACCATAATCAATCAGGAAACAACCGTTTGATTGCGCCAAGTGCGGCAAAAGCGATGATCAGAAGGAATTTAGGACAAAAACCTCATTTTTGCCTACCGAAATACGCGATTTTAAACCAGTAACATAACAGCTAAAACCACGAGTAACAGTAGTGGATAACTTTGGGCATGACGTTTATCGCTAAGGTAAGGCATTAATAAAGAAGCAAAACGTATCCCTAGCCACGATGTCACAATTAAAATTAATGCCCCTTTGATATAGATCATCCCCAGAAAGCCCGATCCGAGGTCAATGTGTTTATCAATAGCGAAATAAAAATAGGTTAATGTACCCGTGATCGCCATTGGTAATGTCAATGGATTCGCAAAGGCAGCGGCTTGGATCATACTGGCACCACGGCGCCGCATTAATGGAACAGTCATCACACTGCCACCAACACCTAAAAATGCCGCTACCGCGCCAATCACCACACCAATCGGAGTATCTGCAAAAATACCACCACGAGAGAGTTGTATCCCCGTAGATTCTGTCTTCATAAAACCGGGACGAATAAAACAATCTAAAATAGTGATGATGAGATAGCCAATAAATATCCAACGAATTAATGCATTATCTACCGATAACGCCACAATCGCTCCAAATATCCCCCCCACTGAAATAGGGATAATAAATGGCTTTATAATTGGCCAGCTGAGATTTCCTTTTAAATAATGAGCGCGACTTGATAATGTTGATGAAAAAATCATCACGCAAGTGGATGTTGCCACTGCAATTTGCATTGCCACGGTTCCTGCATCGCTTTGTGGCCCCCATACTAAAGTAATTAGCGTATATAACAGTGGAACGGTGATAAAGCCGCCACCAAAACCAAATAGTGCGGTGGTGATCCCCGAAATAAAGCCAAATAAGCACAGAAGCAGTTCCACAGAAAATTCCTCATCAGTCATTGAGAAAATATCTTATCGATGAAAAAAGCGCCTTGCTTATGCAGATTTGACAACCTTGTTTGAGATTTCGCCAATGTTATTAATAAATGCAATTTTTTAATACGAAAAATAGAGTGTTTTTTACACTCTATTTTTAACGTATTATTCATAACTACCTTTCATACTAGTCATAAAATAAAATTTTGGTAAATTAACCAATCGCATCTTTCTCTTTCTGATTTCCTCTATGTTTTTTTAAGTACGCTTCTATTTTCTTTTCTACTTTATCATTACATTCTTTTACCCAGATACGGTTATTAGGGTTTTGTTGCTTACATTTATCACCTTCATTTGATATTTTGAGTAAATCAACATATGTATCAAAATTCTTGAGGTAATATGCATCTTGCCCCTTTGGGTTATCTCTTGCGGCCATTTCTAAATAGTATTTAGCTTTATTAAAGTCCTGAGGGATCCCGCCGAGTCCATGTAAATAAATCGTCGAAAGATTTTTTCCTGCTACAATTACCTTATTACCATGAAGGTGGTAAGCTCGTTCATAATATGAAATTGCTTCTGGCATATTTACTTCCCCCCCATTACCATGCTGATAGTTTACCCCTGTAAATAACAGAGCTAACCCATTGTTAGAATTAATTTTTAATACTCTCTTCAAAAAGAAATTTGCCAGTGCACACTCTTCTTTTGCAGCTTTCACATTATGTAAATGCTTAAAATCGGTGCAACCAATTCTGAAAAAAGAAAATAAGGCATAATTATCATCTTCATTATTATTTTTTAATGCCCGATGATATAACTCAAGCACTTGCTGTTGGTTTGCAGGATAAGAAACTTTTTTAGGTAGGTCTGGGTCATAACGTAGTTCTGTTTCATTATACCCAATGGTATATAGACGATCTCTTACAGTTGGAATTAAAGGAGGATTTGTATTCCCTCCCCAAATTGGAGTCCCGATAATGAACGCTCCTATAACGATAGACCATGAAAGCAACCTCACGAGATTTTTCCTAAATCATTGGTAGAGAGTGAAGTTGCATGAGGATAGCTTGTTATGGTGTCTGCAATTAAAAAGATACAGTCATCATTTGAGGGGAATGAAAAACCAAGCATATTATCAATAAGTTGATTAAAATTTTGTTGTAAATTAATCGTATTCGCTCGCTGGTGAAATAATACATCAACGACTTCAGTTTGCTTATTATTATCCCAACTTACCTTAGCCATTAATTTATGGAAATTACCATTCTCATCATAAAAATTGAGCTCATTTGCATTCAACTCAATTGCGTTAATGCCCATATTACTTAAATTTGTTAATTCATGGAATTGACTAATACCATCCGAATTTTTATCTTGCCAGACTTTTAACTCCAACCAAAACTTATCACTTGAATTAATAATTCTATCAGTATTACTGTCCAATTCAGATAAAGCAGAAAAGCCATCTTTCAGTCGTGTATTACTAATCTGTAGGTTATTGTTACCAAACAATTCGTTACCTGAATTAATCATGCCATCTTTATTTTTATCCCACACCAGTAATCCATCATCTGGGTGTACCCAGCCTGTTCGCGACTTAATTGCATTTCCTTTAAAATCGAATTCAACGCCAAAACTATCTACTAAAGTTTGTACACCATTACCACCTAAATCAATTACTAATGGTGTTTCGTAATCATCAGCCAAATTGTCTAAATTCTCATAAGCATCATCAGGCCAAAAGGGGATATTAATACCTTGCATGCCTGCTTTTTCTAGCTCTGACTGAACAAATTTACCGCACGTTTTTTCCCCAGTTAAACTAAATGGATTATAATTCGGAGGCTGCGTTTTTCCTGTTTTATAATCATGCATAGCCGTATATAGATTATTGAAATAACTAAAAAACTGTTGATTATTTGATGTTATCGTCAATGTGGAAGCACTTTTATAACGAACATGATCATTAAAAGACAAATTATCTTTTGATGACCCCCAATCTTCTCCTGGACTAAGTCCCATGCTAATTTGTTCATAATTATGTGTCACAGGATTAATGCCTCGAATACTAATATAGGTATGTCCCCATTGTGATGTATTCCCCGTGTCTTCTCCTAACTGATTGTAAATTGGACTACCTTTAGGCGCCACATGAATGGTTATGCTGGGTGGCCCTATCTGCATCGGGTCATGACCTGCGCCTAAGTTTCTATGAATATTCATATCTTCTAGTTTATGGATCTGTAGGTGCTTTATTGACTCTGTCATAATACATATTCCTTATGTTATTACTTTGAATAAATCCCTAATATTTCTACAGATTTTTACCTTTATTTTAAATAAATAAATTATTTACCAATTATTTTATATAACCCTCATTTTTATGGGTAAATATTAACCTGCATAAAAAAAAGCAAATTAAATGATTTACTAATAATTTATAAATATAAATAATTACCATTCTTCTCGATAATCGAATGAAACTTGATAATCATATTTATTAAATTTAAATTTATGTTTTATATGCTTTTGAAGATTAGAGGCCCAATCAGAAAGCACATCAAAACAACCATTATTAATAATGTTTTCTTCAGGGTTAATAGTTTTTTCTATAATGCTACCATCATCCCCTAAGTCAAGAGAATACTCTTCACCAACATATTCTTCTGTTTGTTTATCAAACCAAACTAGATGAATTTTTAATCCCATTTTTTCTCCTTATAGATACTTTGTTATATTGCTTTTAGGCGCTTTTATTTTAATTACTCTCGTATTTCAGCCTCTCCACAAAGCTAACAATTAATTATATTTTCTTTATACACTGGACTCAATTGATACTGATTATCATTATTTGTTATGCCCTATATGATTATCTTTTTCTTATTTAAACTGCATAAACAAAGAGGGTGGCCTAAGCCACCCTCTTACTCACTTATAATATTAAACTGAATTATTTCAGAACATTATAAATAACAGTTTCACCTGCTTTCACGTCACCTTCAACTAAAATTTCGACGCCAGAAAAATCATCGATATTGCTGATGATAACAGGGCTAATCATTGATTTAGCATTGGCTTCAAGGAACGCGAGGTCTAAGTTCAGGATTGGTGTGCCAGCGGTTACTTCAGCACCTTCTTCCACTAAACGTGCGCAACCTTCACCTTTCAGTGCAACCGTATCGATCCCCATATGAACAATGAGTTCAACACCGTTTTCTGTTTCAAGGCAGAATGCGTGGTTAGTTTCGAAAATTTTCACCACCGTACCTGACGCCGGCGCTAACACTTCGCTGCTTGTTGGTTTGATGGCAATACCATCGCCCACAATGCGGCTAGAAAACGCTTCATCTGGCACATCGTCAAGGGAGAACACTTGACCACTGACTGGCGCAACCAGAGATAAAATCACATTACCTTTTGTTTTCGCAGGCTCTGCGGCTTTTTTCTCTTCTGCTGCTGCAACTGGTGCAGAACCGGCAATAGGGCCTTTTGCAATTACTTCAGTCATTGCTTTTGCGACCAATTCAGCACGTGTACCGACAATCACTTGCACATTTTGTTTGCTTAAGCGGATAACACCTGAAGCGCCTAAACGTTTAGTCATCGCATCATTAACAACTGCTGAATCTTTAACGCCTAAACGTAAACGTGTAATACAGGCATCAATACTGACGATGTTGTCACTACCACCAACCGCTGCAACATATTGGCGAGCTTCTTTTTGAATATCGCTGTCACTGTTATCGGCAGGGCTAATGCTTTCGTCATAACCATCAATCGTTTCATCACCTGCGCTCTCTTCACGGCCTGGTGTTAACAGGTTGAATTTACGGATCATGAAACGGAAAATGACATAGTAAATGCAGAAGAAGACTAAGCCTTGAACAATCAACATATACCACTGAACGGCTAATGGGTTACGTGATTGCAATAACATATCGACTAAACCTGCGCTGAAACCGAACCCTGAAATCCATTCCATTGTTGCTGCGATATAAACCGAAATACCCGTTAACAATGCGTGGACTACGTACAGAATTGGCGCCACGAACATGAATGAGAATTCAAGTGGTTCAGTGATACCGGTGAAGAATGCCGCAAACGCACCAGCAATCATAATACCAGCCACTTTGGCTTTGTTTTCCGGGCGAGCACAGTGGTAAATCGCTAATGCCGCACCAGGTAAACCAAACATCATGATTGGGAAGAAGCCTGCTTGATAGCGACCAGTGATACCTACCGTTGCCAAGCCGGCATCAATTGACTTAGCGCCGCCTAAGAAGTTCGGAATATCATTGATCCCAGCAACGTCAAACCAGAACACAGAGTTAAGTGCGTGGTGTAGACCAACAGGAATTAATAAACGGTTGAAGAAGGCATAAATACCCGCTCCCACAGAACCTAAATCTTTAATGCTTTCACCGAAAGAAACCAAACCATTATATACCACCGGCCAAACATACATCAGAATGAAGGCTAAGATGATCATTAAGAATGATGTCAAAATCGGCACGAGGCGACGACCGCTAAAGAAAGACAACGCTTTTGGTAGCTCTACGCCACTGTAGCGGTTGTACAATTCAGCAGACAATACCCCAACTAAGATACCCACGAATTGGTTATTTATTTTACCGAATGCCGCAGGAACGCTTTCCAACGGAACATTCATGATCATGGAATAAGATGCCGGCGAACACAGTGTTGTCACGACTAAAAAGCCAACAAAACCGGTCAGCGCAGCCGCACCGTCCTTATCTTTTGACATTCCATAAGCAACACCAATAGCAAACAGTACGGACATATTATCAATAATAGCCGCACCCGATTTTATCAGTAACGCTGCGATTGCACTATTGGCTCCCCAACCATCTGGGTCAATCCAATAGCCAATCCCCATCAGGATTGCTGCGGCTGGTAGTACAGCAACTGGCACCATAAGTGCCCTACCAATCCGCTGTAAGTAGCTAAGAATATTCACAAACTCCCCCTTTATCGCCCTATTTTTGCCCCATTTACGGGATCTTATTGTTCACACACCTAAATCATAATTTAGGTTATTGAGAGTATCAATTTCATAGTCTAAATTAATTGTTTCGCGATGCAAAATAAATAGGTTCGATTTGTGATAAATGTCAACGAAAGAGTTACTGATATGACTAAATTACTAGCTATTATCGAAAACTTATTTTATGATTAAAAATAACTTATTTGTACTATTAACCTGTATATTCTCAGCACACTTGAATGCATGTCCTGAAACAAAAATAGCATGTCAACCAAGTGATAATGCACAATAAATTTGAAGTATAACGAGTATTCCTATATCTAATGAATAACATCAGGGATACATATATACATGAAAGATTTCACAGACTTATTAGAGGTAATTGAGACATGAGGCTAATTCCACTTAATAATGCGCATGATGTTGGCATTTGGTCCGCACAGTATATCGCTGACAAAATCAACGCATTCAACCCTACTGCTGATCGCCCTTTCGTTCTTGGGTTACCAACAGGCGGTACCCCTCTTGCCACTTATAAAGCACTGATTGCTTTATATAACGCAGGAAAAGTTAGTTTTAAGCATGTGGTAACATTTAATATGGATGAATATATTGGTATTCCAGCTAATCATCCTCAAAGCTATCACACATTTATGCATGAAAATTTCTTTAACCACATCGACATTCAAGCGCAAAATATTAATTTACTGAATGGTAATGCCCCAGATGTTGATGCGGAATGCCAACGTTATGAAGATAAAATTAAATCTTACGGCAAAATTAATTTATTTATGGGCGGCGTAGGTAACGACGGTCACATTGCTTTTAATGAACCCGGTTCTTCATTGAACTCACGCACCCGCATTAAAACATTGACACCAGAAACGCGCCAAGCTAACTCACGTTTCTTTGATAATGATATCAATCAAGTACCAAAATTTGCTTTAACTGTCGGTGTCGCCACATTAATGGATGCTGAAGAGTTAATGGTACTTGCAACGGGTGCGAATAAAGCGAACGCAGTTCATGCCGCAGTTGAAGGTTCAATTAACCATATGTGGACAGTGAGCTGCGTGCAAATGCACCCAAAAGCACTGGTCGTCTGTGATGAACCCGCAACACTCGAATTAAAAGTTAAAACGCTTAAATATTTCAAACAGCTAGAATCTGAAATTATTGAAAAGTTTAACTAAGATTATATTTATCAATCACCCGATCAGCGAAGGCTGATCGGTGACCCACTTTCCAGAGGTCAGGAGTTTTAAGCCATGTATGCATTAACAAATTGCATTATTTATACAGGTCATGAAAGACTGGATAACCATGCGGTCGTCATTGATGGTGAAATCATCAAAGATGTTTGTCCTGTCTCTGAATTACCTTCCCATATTCCACAACATGACCTACAAGGTGCGACGTTATCTGCAGGGTTTATTGACCTGCAAGTCAACGGCTGTGGTGGTGTCCAATTCAATGATAATAAAGAAAATGTCACATTAAAGAATTTGGATATCATGCAAAAAGCCAATGAGCGTACAGGATGTACCAGTTACCTGCCAACGCTGATTACCTGCTCTGACGAATTGATGAAGCATGGTATTGAGGTCATGACTGAGTACTTAAAAGACCACAAGAACCAAGCTCTCGGGCTCCATTTAGAAGGCCCATATATTAATGTTATTAAAAAAGGCACACATAACCCTGAATTTATCCGCCAACCATCCGCGCAGATGATTGATTATTTAGCTGCTCATGCAGACTCCATCACTAAAATCACTTTAGCGCCTGAAATGGTTGAACTTGATTACATTCATCAACTGAAAGATTCCGGCATTGTTATTTCTGCTGGGCATTCAAATGCAACGTATGAAGAGGCTAAACTGGGCTTTAAAGCCGGAATTCGCTTTTCAACGCATATTTTCAACGCCATGCCATATATTTCAGGCCGTGGCCCCGGTTTAGTTGGTGCTATTTATGACACTCCTGAAGTGTATGCGGGAATTATCGCTGATGGCTTACATGTTCAGTGGGCAAATATCCGTAATAGTAAGCACTTAAAAGGTGATAAATTAATTTTAGTGACTGATGCCACAGCGCCGGCAGGAATAGATCCTCAAACTGGTGAAATGGATCATTTTATCTTCGCGGGTAAAACCATATACTACCGCGATGGATTATGTGTAGATGAAAATGGCACACTCAGCGGCTCGTCACTCACCATGATAGAAGCAGTGAGAAACAGTGTAGAGTACGTGGGTATTCCATTAGATGAAACACTGAGAATGGCAACGCTCTACCCCGCAAGAGCCATTGGAGTTGATGAGACTTTAGGGTCTATTGCTCCGGGTAAAATTGCGAATTTAACCGCGTTTAACCACGACTTCGACGTCCTTGCAACCTATGTTAACGGAGCAGAAGTCTACAAAAAATGAGTAACTAGCTAATGAATCAAAGCCACTCGCTGAAGCAAATTGGTAATATTGATCTCGTCAAACAACTAAATAGCGCTGTCGTCTATAGTTTAATTGACCAACATGGCCCGATATCAAGAATTCAAATCGCGGAGCAAAGCCAACTTGCCCCAGCCAGTGTGACTAAAATCACTCGCCAGTTACTCGAACGTGGTTTAATTAAAGAAGTTGACCAACAGGCCTCTACTGGAGGCCGTCGTGCCATATCTATTGTTTCTGAACACAAAAATTTTCACACGATTGGCGTCCGCTTAGGGCGCTATGATGCCACCATCGCCTTATACGACTTAGGTGGCAAAATGATTGTCGATGCCCATTACCCTATCACAGAGCCTTCTCAGCAAGCCGTAGAACAAAAGTTGATTGCCGCTCTTGAAGATTTTATTGAGCACAATCACAAGCGCTTAAAAGAGCTGATTGCGATTTCTATTATTCTCCCTGGGTTAGTTAACCCAAATAGTGGGATTGTTTACTACATGCCACATATCAAGGTCGACAATTGGCATCTCATCGACAATTTACAAGCACACTTTAAAATTACCTGTTATGCAGGGCATGATATTCGCAGCCTAGCCCTCGCTGAGAGCTATTTTGGTGCTACTCGTGATTGCGAAGACTCTCTACTAGTTCGCATCCACAGAGGCGCAGGGGCGGGTTTAGTCATCAATAAAGAGATATTACTCAACCATCGAGGTAACCTCGGGGAAATTGGGCATATTCAAGTTGACCCTCTTGGCGAACTTTGCCATTGCGGTAATTTTGGTTGTTTAGAAACCATTGCCTCAAACCAAGCGATTGAAGCCCGCGTAAAACAGCGTTTAGAACAAGGCTATTCGAGCTCCCTTACATTGGAAACTTGTACGATTTCCCATATTTGCCAAGCCGCTAATAAGGGAGATCCTCTTGCTACGGAAGTTATCCAGCACGTTGGCCGGCAAATCGGTAAAGCGATAGCTATCTCTATAAACTTATTTAACCCTGAAAAAGTCGTTATTGCAGGCGATATCACAGAAGCAGAACAAATTCTGTTACCCGCAATTCAAAGCTGCATTGATACACAAGCCTTAAAAGGATTTAGAGAGAATCTTCCCATCGTCACATCGCAGCTAGTTCATAACTCGGCAATAGGCGCTTTCGCACTCACTAAACGCGCGATGCTCAATGGTGAATTATTACAAAAACTGTTTGAAAGCTAATTTTTGGCGTGTTTTTTTAAAGCAGGTTGAGATACCTGCTTTTTTATTGTCTATAAACTGAACGCTGCATTCCATACATCACTTTTAGCATACTCCCCATTCCTCCGTTTTGTTCCCCCACACAAATTTTTTAGCTCTTTCGCTGTTTTATTTCACACCATAACCAAATTACATTTATCTAGCGTCTAAGACAAAAAGTGATTTTTTTCAAATACGGGCTTGTTTTTTGCTGGCTTTATCGACAAAATGATTATTCAACAAACAAACAGTCACGTTTTCTAAAAAATAGTGCAAAAAGCTGTTGACTGTCGGGTCTGTAATTAGCATAATGCGCCCCGCAACGCCGACGAAGGTTATGCAAAAAAAGATGGCTATGTAGCTCAGCTGGTTAGAGCACAACACTCATAATGTTGGGGTCACAGGTTCGAATCCCGTCATAGCCACCATTATTTGCGGGAGTGGCGAAATTGGTAGACGCACCAGATTTAGGTTCTGGCGCCGCAAGGTGTGCAAGTTCAAGTCTTGTCTCCCGCACCATTTTCCTTCTCGGTAGCATTGAATTTAAGATTGGGGTATCGCCAAGCGGTAAGGCACCAGGTTTTGATCCTGGCATTCCCAGGTTCGAATCCTGGTACCCCAGCCATCTTAAAACAATCAATAGTAGAATTCCCGGATGGGGTATCGCCAAGCGGTAAGGCACCAGGTTTTGATCCTGGCATTCCCAGGTTCGAATCCTGGTACCCCAGCCATCTACTATCCTACCTAGAGTTGCACAATTCATTTCAAAGAAATTATATATGGCTATGTAGCTCAGTTGGTTAGAGCACAACACTCATAATGTTGGGGTCACAGGTTCGAATCCCGTCGTAGCTACCATTTCTTTTGTTGGGGTATCGCCAAGCGGTAAGGCACCAGGTTTTGATCCTGGCATTCCCAGGTTCGAATCCTGGTACCCCAGCCATTCTCTTTTCAATATCACTTAAATTAACGCCTATTATCTCTTTCTCTGCCTAAACTATCTTAATTTTGCTTATCGATTTTATTGATAAATTAAATAAAAAATAAAAAAATAGCAGATAACTCTATTTTTTAATAAGTTGAGGCTTCATCTCTACTGTTTTCTATATTTCTATCTCTATTTTTAGCTTAAATGATGACTTTTTAGTGATTTACTTATTTATTTAATCCCAATATTATCGGATAACCAATAGCTTAATCGCTTAAAGTGATATTAAAGCAACATTTAGCTCATAAAATTTACGTTTGCATAACTTTTCTATCAAATATGTGACTTCAATCATTTCTCTATAACTGCTGAAAGTGGTAATCTGCGCTCGAATTGTAGTTAGGTATGATTATTACCAGTTAAATTATTATCAACCTCTGGTACTAATAAATTCAGCCCCTTCTTCCATTCCAACTAAATTAGTTCTCAGAAACTCTAATAAAAGTTTTAAACCTAATAATTATAAATTGCCAAACGCAACATTTTTACAGAGAAAATTTATGCGAAACATGATAAAGCAACCAATATATAAGATCTTATATGTTCAGGTAATCGTAGCCATCGTTCTGGGTATCGCACTTGGCCACTTTTTTCCAGACATTGGAGAATCATTAAAACCGCTTGGTGATGCATTCATCAAAATCGTTAAAATGATTATCGCGCCAGTTATCTTCTTAACTGTTGTTACTGGTATATCTGGCATGTCAAACATGAAGGCCGTTGGTAGCGTCGCAGGTAAAGCGATGCTCTACTTCATCACTTTCTCGACCATCGCCCTCGTCATCGGTCTTATCGTCGCGAATATCATTCGCCCAGGTTCAGGCCTTAATATTGATCCGGCAACCCTTGATAGCACTAAAGTTGCCACCTACGTTGAAAAAGCACACGAATCTTCGATAGTTGGCTTCTTGATGAATATCATCCCTGATACCGTCATTAGTCCATTAGTAAACGGCAACATCCTGCAAGTTCTATTTATTGCTGTCATTTTCGGATTAGCATTAGCTGCAACAGGTAAACACGGCGAGCCCATTGTAAAACTACTACAAAACTTCTCTGAACCTGTATTCAAAATGGTTGCGATGCTCATGAAACTCGCACCTATCGGGGCATTTGGCGCAATGGCATTTACTATTGGTAAATATGGAATATCCTCTATCGGCAACTTAATGATGCTGATTATGACGTTCTATATTACCTCACTGTTGTTCGTCTTACTTGTTCTGGGTGCAGTTGCTAAATACAACGGCTTCTCCATCATTGCGCTAATTAAATATATCAAAGACGAGCTATGGTTAGTTTTAGGTACCTCTTCTTCCGAAGCGGCACTGCCAAGCTTAATGCGCAAAATGGAGCATGCAGGGTGTGAAAAATCGGTTGTCGGGTTAGTTATCCCAACGGGTTATTCATTCAATCTTGATGGTACGAATATTTATATGACGATGGCTGCATTGTTTATTGCCCAAGCCACTAATATTGAGCTCACTATTTGGCAACAAATTTCGTTGCTGTTAGTTGCGATGATAAGCTCAAAAGGTGCAGCTGGTGTGACGGGTGCAGGGTTTATTACCTTAGCAGCCACACTGATGGTGGTGCCAAGCGTTCCTGTCGCAGGTATGGCGCTTATTTTAGGTATCGACCGTTTTATGTCTGAGTGCCGTGCATTAACTAACTTAGTGGGTAACGCATGTGCGTGTATCGTTGTTGCGCGTTGGGAAAAAGAACTCGACACAGAAAAATTGGCTCATGCATTTTCAGCAAAAAATGAAACATTAGATTCAGTGATTACTGAAGATGACAGCATCAATACAGACACAAGTAATATTCATCCGGTTGATTTAGCTAATAATAAATAACCATAACTTCTTCACTTAATAATAAATAGGCCGCTAATTAGCGGCCTATTTATTATATTCAAGATAATTTCTATAAACCTAAAGCATACTTCAACGCCAGCTTTTTCGCTTCTCCAGCACGCTGTGCCGCCATCAACCCAAGATTCCTAACTATTTTCAATCCTGGTAACTTTTCACTAAATGCCATATAAAATACGTCCATTCCAGCTTGCATAATTAAATTATCAGGCAAACGACGGCGTTGATAACGCTTCAATACATCAAGGGAATGCCAAGGTTGTATGTATTCGCGCGCGTAAATCACTTCTTTCAACAACGCATCAACATCTCGGTAGCCTAAATTCACTCCCTGCCCCGCTAATGGATTAATGGTATGAGCGGCATCACCAATCAATGCTAATCCATCTATTACATAGCGACGAGCATGATGACGAGTCAGTGGAAATGCCCCTGACGCAATTGCGGTAACAGGCCCTAAACGTTCAGGGAAAGCTTCAGAAATCGCTCCCGTCAACTGTTCCATTGACATGCCTTGTAAACGCCTAATCTTTGCAGGGCTGTCATACCAGACTAATGAAGCCCAATTATCATACAGCGGTAAAAATGCCCTAGGCCCTGATGGAAAAAACTGCTGCCATGTTTTATCTTGCTGAGACTGCTGTGTTTGAATGCTAATCAACATACATGATTGGCGATACTGCCAGCCACGGCTACCAATCCCTGCCATTTTGCGGACCTGCGAATTCGCGCCATCAGCTCCAATAACAAGCTTAGCTTGCAGAGCTCGGCCATCATCTAATGCTAATATCCACTCTTCTTGTGACTTAGGTTGGTATAAATTGATAAGTCTCGCAGGGCAGACAAGGTCTAGATTGTTGTATTTTTCACATTCTTGCCATAATGCAAGCTGTAACACACGGTTTTCTACCATAAACCCAAGTTCAGGCAACCCAAGACTCTGAGCATCAAAAACCACATTGCTCTCTGGCTCTTCCCATGTTTCTAACTGGCGATATGGAGCACTTCGCATTGACTTAACATGTTGCCAAGCCCCTAATTGCTCCAACAATTCAACAGAAGCACGGCTAATCGCAGAAATACGAACATCTGGAGCACTTTGTGGGTCAAAGGCCGCAGGTTGTGCTTTTTCAAGCAAAGCGACTCGCATGCCTTCTTGAGCAAAGCCCAATGCTGCTGCCGCGCCAGTCATACCTGCGCCAACGACGACAACATCATAAGATTCGATTAATTTATTCATACGTTCGCTACTATTTATTGTTTAATAAAGATTGTTGTTTGATAACAGTGACCACGTTGATAAAGGTATTGTACCGAAAAATGATGATCCTCACAGGAAATATAAGCATTGAAGGCTTAGAGGTTATTCGAGCCCTTCATCTTTATAACCTTACAAACAGTGTATTTTGCCGAAAACACTTTAATTTGCACAAAAAACAACCACAATTTTGCAACATCCTCTGGTCACTGATGCCGCAAATGAATACAATACGTGCTAATTTTAAAACAATAGGCAAATTGCCTGCCCTTAGATTTCGTGTGGTGATATTATTTTAAATATCTTTGCATTTATCCCATCATACAATGATGTCCTTAATCAAAATGCATGCGAGCTCCCAAATATAAAGGGTAGGACTTTGGATTTACAACGCGTTTCGGAGTCCATTACACTAGCCGCTTCGAAAACACCGGATATACGACATGTC
The DNA here is from genome assembly GCF_028479245.1 of Providencia sp. PROV223. Lineage (NCBI taxonomy): Bacteria > Pseudomonadati > Pseudomonadota > Gammaproteobacteria > Enterobacterales > Morganellaceae > Providencia > Providencia sp. PROV223. Next base: position 55,310 of record NZ_JAMPNG010000004.1, on the reverse strand, counting down.
GACGAATAAAAAGCTATACATTAAAACTTGGGGTTGCCAGATGAATGAGTATGACTCATCCAAAATGGTTTCTTTATTAGAAAATACCCATGGTTATCAACTCACTGAAATTGCTGAAGAAGCAGATTTATTACTGCTTAATACCTGTTCAATTCGTGAAAAAGCACAAGAAAAAGTCTTCCATCAACTTGGTCGTTGGAAGTTTTTTAAAGACAAAAACCCTGACATTATTATTGGTGTAGGCGGCTGTGTCGCTTCACAAGAAGGGGATTTTATTCGCCAACGTGCACCAAGCGTTGACATCGTTTTCGGCCCGCAAACTTTGCACCGTTTGCCTGAGATGATTAACCAAGTTCAAGGTACGCGCAGCCCAGTTATTGATATCAGCTTCCCTGAAATTGAAAAATTTGACCGTTTACCCGAACCTCGTGCTGAAGGGCCAACGGCTTTCGTTTCGATTATGGAAGGCTGTAATAAGTATTGCACCTTCTGCGTAGTGCCTTATACCCGTGGTGAAGAAGTTAGCCGCCCTTGTGATGATATTCTATTTGAAATCGCACAGTTAGCTGCACAAGGTGTGCGTGAAGTTAACTTACTGGGTCAAAACGTGAATGCTTACCGCGGTGAGACCTTTGATGGTGAAATTTGCTCATTTGCAGAATTACTGCGTTTAGTTGCAGCTATTGATGGTATCGACCGTGTTCGCTTTACCACTAGCCACCCAATTGAATTTACTGACGATATCATCGAAGTTTACCGGGATACTCCAGAATTAGTCAGCTTCTTGCATCTACCCGTGCAAAGTGGCTCAGACCGCGTTCTAACGATGATGAAACGTGCTCATACGGCACTTGAATACAAAGCCATTATTCGCAAACTACGCGAAGCACGCCCTGGTATTCTTATCAGTTCAGACTTTATCGTGGGCTTCCCCGGTGAAACAACCGAAGACTTCGAAAAAACCATGAAACTGATTGCTGACGTGAATTTTGACATGAGCTACAGCTTTGTTTATTCCGCGCGTCCTGGCACACCCGCTGCAGATTTACCTGACGACGTAACGGAAGATGAGAAAAAACAGCGTCTATACTTACTGCAACAGCGCATTAATCAGCAGGCATTAAGCTTCAGCCGCCAAATGGTGGGAACCATTCAACGTATCTTAGTTGAAGGAACATCGCGTAAAAATGTTATGGAGCTGTCTGGGCGTACTGAAAATAACCGTGTTGTGAACTTTGAAGGTACACCGGATATGATTGGTAAATTTGTGGATGTCGAAATTGTGGATGTTTATACCAACTCATTACGTGGTAAAGTCATTCGTACAGAAGATCAAATGGGTCTTCGCGTTCATGAATCGCCAGAGTCTGTTATTGCACGCACCCGTAAAGAAGATGAGCTAGGTGTTGGTAGTTTTCAGCCCTAAGCCACAACCATAGGATATTCAGTGACCGAGACAAAAAATTTGCAAATCGCAACACAAGAAATCTTTCTAGAACCCGCAGATAACCAACGTTTAATGGGCCTCTGCGGGCCATTTGACGATAATATCAAGCAGCTAGAACGCCGCCTTGCTATCGAAATTAATCGCCGTGATAACCGTTTTAAGTTATCGGGTAAGCCGCTGAACGTTCAAGCGGCCAGCAAAATTTTGCGTCAACTGTATGTTGATACCGCGCCTGTGCGCGGTGTTATCCCTGATATCGACCCTGAAAATATTCACTTAGCCATTCTGGATAGCCGTGTTTTAGAGCAATCCGCCGATAGCGTTCCTGACTACGGTAAAGCGGTGAATATTAAGACTAAACGTGGTGTGATCAAACCACGCACCCCAAATCAAGCGCAATATATCGCCAATATTTTAGACCATGATATTACGTTTGGCATTGGCCCTGCGGGAACTGGGAAAACCTATTTAGCGGTAGCCGCGGCAGTTGATGCCTTAGAACGCCAAGAAGTTCGCCGCATTCTGCTTACGCGCCCTGCTGTTGAAGCAGGTGAGAAACTTGGTTTTTTACCGGGCGACCTCAGCCAAAAAGTCGACCCTTACCTGCGCCCACTTTATGATGCGCTATTCGAAATGTTAGGCTTTGAAAAAGTTGAAAAACTGATTGAGCGTAATGTTATCGAAGTCGCGCCGCTGGCCTATATGCGTGGCCGTACGTTGAATGATGCTTTTATTATTTTAGATGAGAGCCAAAACACCACCATCGAGCAGATGAAGATGTTTTTAACACGTATTGGCTTTAATTCTAAAGCGGTTGTGACGGGAGACATTACTCAGGTTGACTTGCCTCGCGGTAGTAAATCAGGATTACGTCATGCCATTGAAGTGCTCTCCGAAGTCGATGATTTAAGCTTCAATTTCTTCCACAGTGAAGATGTGGTTCGTCATCCTGTTGTTGCCAAAGTCGTCATGGCTTATGAAGCATGGGAAGAACAAGACAATAAACGTCGCCAACAGTTACGTGAAGAAAAAGAACAGCAAAAGCAATTTGAAAAGCAGGAAAATCTATAAATGAGTGACATTATTCTCGATTTACAAATTGCGTGCGAAAACCCTGAAGGCTTGCCTCCTGAAGCCGAATTTCAGCGTTGGTTAACAGCTGTTTTGCCTAAATTTCAAGCACAAAGTGAAGTCACTATTCGGGTGGTTGATGAACCCGAAAGCCATCACTTAAACTTAACCTATCGTGGCAAAGACAAACCGACCAACGTGTTGTCATTCCCCTTTGAGGCTCCGCCAGAAATTGAGCTGCCTTTGCTCGGTGATTTAATTATCTGTCGCCAAGTTGTTGAGCAAGAAGCTATCGAGCAACAAAAAACGGCAGAAGAACACTGGGCTCATATGGTCGTTCATGGTTGCCTTCATCTTTTAGGCTATGATCATATTGAAGATGATGAAGCAGAAGAAATGGAAAGTTTAGAAACCGAAATTCTGGCTGAATTAGGCTACGAAGACCCATATCTTGCAGAAAAAGAGTGACCTAACTATAATTTTTTGAGATATCTTTCTCAAAGAAAGCATTATTTTACAAAAAACTGACGGTTATTTTGCAGATAAACCGTCAATTTTGTGCTAAAAAAGAATGTAGCAAACTGTTTTTATTAACTAACCTAAGCTCCAAATACTTTGACTTGGGCTACTTTTGGTACCAAGTGCAGCCAACAACGCTGCGGTTCGAGATACGACGAGTGAATACTCTAAATAATTCGAATTGCAGCTAGGCGGCAAGCTAGGATATCTCGATGAGCATACATAAGTATGTGATTCGATTAGCCGAGTCCAGCCAACAACGCTGCAGTTCGAAGTATGACGAGTATTTTTTGAGGAAAAAAAAATTAACCGCCATGAGCGACGATAACTCTTCGAGTAGCGATAACCCTGGTCCTAAGAAAGGGTTCTTTGCACTGTTAAATCACCTATTTCATGGTGAACCTAAAAATCGTGATGATTTGGTCGAATTAATCCGCGACTCTGAACAGAACGATTTGATCGATCCTGACACCCGCGAAATGCTTGAAGGGGTAATGGATATCGCGGATCAACGCGTGCGCGACATTATGATCCCGCGTTCCCAAATTGTTACCTTAAAACGTAATCAAACGCTTGATGAGTGCCTTGATGTCATTATTGACTCTGCTCACTCACGCTTCCCTGTTATTAGTGAAGACAAAGACCATATCGAAGGGTTATTGATGGCAAAAGATTTACTGCCATTTATGCGTACCGACGCAGAGCCTTTTAGTATCGATAAGGTATTACGCCAAGCGGTTGTTGTACCTGAAAGTAAGCGAGTAGACAGACTACTCAAAGAATTCCGCTCTCAACGCTATCATATGGCTATCGTTATTGATGAGTTTGGTGGTGTTTCTGGTCTAGTAACCATTGAAGATATTTTAGAGCTCATCGTAGGCGAAATCGAAGACGAGTATGACGACCAAGACGATGTTGATGTTCGCCAGCTTAGCCGCCATTCTTATTCTGTCCGCGCCCTGACGCAGATTGAAGATTTCAATGAAGCCTTTGGGACTCATTTTAGTGACGAAGAAGTTGATACGGTCGGTGGCCTCGTTATGCAAGCCTTTGGTCATCTACCTTCTCGTGGTGAAACCATAACCATAGACAACTATCAATTTAAAGTTGCGATGGCAGATAGTCGCCGGATCCTTCTGCTTCACGTAAAAATCCCAGACGACGCGCCAGTTCCAACTTTGGAAGAAGAAAAGACTTAATGAACTCAACGTCTATTTATCAAAGTCAGCGGTTGCGGTTACTGCTGGCTTTAATTTTCGGAGCCAGTGGAACGCTGGCTTTTTCGCCTTTTGACATCTGGCCTGCCGCACTACTTTCTATCCTTTTCCTCCAATTACTGACCTTGCAGCGCACGGTCAAGCAATCTTTTGCTATCGGCTTTGCTTGGGGATTTGGCTTATTCGGTAGTGGCGTTAACTGGGTTTACGTCAGCATTGCAGATTTTGGCGGCATGCCAGGCCCTGTTAACGTATTTATTGTTATTCTTTTAGCGGCATACCTTTCTCTTTATACTGGGCTTTTTGGCGCATTGATGGCTAAATTTGCCCCACATGCCAATATTTGGCGTTTAGTCTTTTTTGCCCCAGCACTGTGGCAGGTTACTGAGTTTTTACGTGGTTGGGTTCTCACTGGTTTTCCATGGCTGCAATTTGGTTATAGCCAAATTGATGGGCCGATGAAAGCTCTCGCTCCTATATTTGGGGTGGAAATGATTACGTTGCTATTATTTAGCATCAGTGGTCTGCTAGTACTCGCTATCCTACGCCGCAGCTTTATCGCGCTCGCTGTTGCTGCTGCCTTAATTTTTGCCCCATTACTCGCCAAAAATGTACAATGGTTTACCCCCCTTGAAGACAAGAAAATGGAAGTGGCACTGGTTCAAGGCAACATTCCCCAATCAATGAAGTGGGAAGCCAGCTTTTTACAACAAACCAAAGACACCTATATGGAGCTCTCTCGCCCTTATATCGGTAAAGCGTCTTTGATTGTTTGGCCTGAATCGGCAGTACCTTCCGTTGAGCTCGACAACCAAACGTGGCTTAAATCTCTCGACCAATTACTGGCAGAGTCGAACACTCAGTTAATTACGGGTATTGTGGATGCACGCCCGATGGATGGTGAATATACTTTTTATAATACAATCATTGTATTAGGCGATAAAAAACCGTATTTATATCCATCTAAAAACCGCTATAACAAACACCATTTAGTGCCATTTGGTGAATATGTACCTTTAGAAGATTTACTGCGCCCTATCGCACCGTTCTTTAATTTGCCGATGTCAGGTTTTAGCCGTGGCGATTATGAACAAGCGCAATTAGCAGTTGGTAATATTCATCTAACGGCTGCGATTTGCTATGAAATTATTTTAGGTACACAGGTCAGAGATAACTTTAAGCCTGATAGCGACTACTTACTTACTGTTTCAAATGATGCGTGGTTTGGAAAATCCATAGGCCCTTGGCAACACTTCCAAATGGCACGGATGCGTTCTTTGGAGTTAGGCCGCCCACTGTTGCGCTCAACCAATAATGGTATCACCGCAGTGATCAGTGCAGATGGCTCTATTCAGGATATGCTGCCACAATTTAAAACGGCAACACTGGCTACTGAAGTCACCCCAACAACAGGGCTGACTCCTTACGCACGTTGGAGTAATTATCCGATGTGGGGAGTGGTCGTGATATTTGGTATTCTCGGTTTTGCTATGAATAGACGTCAAAAGTAACGATGTTAACCCCACCTCGATGCCTATAAATGAGGTGGGGAAACTAGCTAAGCAACTAATAACCCTCGTACATCTGCAATTTTCACTGTCACAATACAACCTGCATTGAATTGTAAAAAATCATCTTCAATACCATCGGAAAAAATAACGCCGTTATCGGGCATTAATGACTCCACCGCTAACGGGTTACTCGGCTCTATCGTGCCAAATACCCATCTGGTTCCTGTCGTTTTACTTAAAAACGGCTCCCTAACACTAAACTGTAACTTACATTCCTCCCAGCCAAATCCTTGTGCTAACGGATGATTATTCCCTCCCATAATTGCCTGTGCCCCCGCTAAAATAGATTGAAACCACCCCGTTGACCCAAGTCCGGTCGATATAATAATTCCAGAGGATGATTGAAACTCTTGTTCTCCATTCCAGTTCAATAAATAACGTGCCGATGTGTGGCTTTTCGGGCCAATAAATAAATCGTTCACCGCCAGTAGTGATTGCCCGTCATTGGTTGTTGCCTGTGCAAAGGTCACTGATTTTTGTTCAACCTGACCTTTCAATGTTTTCGTTACCACCTCCTGTAATTGACTAATTTCAAATGGCAGTAGTTTTCCATCCCACCTTGCAGGATCGGGGTTAATCGCAATAACGGGCTGCCCTTTTAAATACTTTAACGTATTAGCCACTAAGCCATCCTGCCCAATCACGACGATAATGTCCTGCATAGAAAATTGGTAGCTTGGTAATAATTTTCTTTCCAATAATTGAAATCGGCCTAAAGACTTCAAAATTGATTCAGCTTGAACTAATTGCCGCTGATATAAATCATGTTCATTCAAGTAATCATCGACTTCCACATGATTATGTTCCAAATAAAATTTTGCCTGAGGCCATGTATTGAAGCGTTCAATGAGCTCCTGTAAGCGAGTTTTACGTATCACGAGAATGAATCGGGCATCATCAATCTTATTCATTATTTCGCCCCTTTTTTCATTAGCTGTCCAAATAAATCAGGGGAAATATTTAACTCGCCAATTTTTCCTGCATTTTGTGCTAATGATTCAAATGCCATTGCCATCAATTGCTCTGGTCCCATTTTCGCCAACGCAAGCGCTTTTAAGTTCTCCACTGGTAATTGGCTATAAGCTTTCATTTTAGATTCAATCGCATAGGCATCTGCATCAGATTGGATCCGTTGGTTTTCCACGCTAAGTGCCACCAACTCATTACGTTTTGCTTCCGCACTCACCTGTGCTGTTAATTCTTCTTGCTTAATCTCTGCACGTTCACGTAACAACTTACGTTCATTATCAAGGCGAGCTTCTTCAATTTGCTGCTCTTTGGCCTGCACAGATAAGTCAGTTTCTAGCTCAGCTTCTTTAATCGTCCTTTCTTGTTCGACAGAAAATTTTCGTCTGGCATAGATAGCGTCATCCGCTTCTTTCAAAATGGATTCTCTCGCTTGTGCTTCTAATGCTTTGAGGGTTTCAGGTGAAGGTGCAATTGCTGCAATGGAAACATCTAAAATAGCGATGCCTAATGACTCGATTGCAGCTTGTTCTGCAAGTTGCTTGCTAACTAATGTCACCAATGATTGGCTAATCAATAATGCATCTCGTAATGAAGTAGTTTGTATCTTAGCTTGGATAATAGTTTGAGCCGCACGCACTACCCTGTCGCTCAGTTTAAGTGGATCTTCAGATGCATAGCTTTTTCCATCTTTAGTTAAGTTAAAATTTAAAACATCCGCCGTTTTTTCGGCAGCGACTACCTGAAAAGAAATTTGTCCCTGAATACGTAAACTTTGGAAATCAGAAGATTGTAAATTAAAAATAAAGGGGGCTTCTTGTGCATTCAATGGAAGCGCCGCAATAGAGGTTTTATCCGAGTTATACCAAAAACTGAGCCCCTTACCTTGTTTACGCACTTTTCCATTCACTGATTGAATAACAAAAGTTGATGAGTCTGCTTTGAAATATTTAAAGTTAAACATAGTGTACTCCTCATTAATGTCCTTAAGACTTTAATTTATTATTGTCTTATAGACAAAAACAAGTCAAGAACTAAATGTCCTAATGACAATAACTATTTTTATCTGTATGATTTCCCCCTAAACTTCACCTTTGAATTTGAGTGGTAACAATATGAATGAAAAAGAATTTCTTGCTAGCTATGACAGAAAGGATTATTTATCACCTTTACTCACTGTCGATGCCGTTTTGTTTGCTTACCATGAAAACACGTTGAAGGTATTACTGGTTGAACGAGCTAGTTTCCCCGAAAAGGGGAAATGGGGTTTGCCGGGAGGATTTATTGATGAGCAACATGATCAAACCTTAGAAGAAGCTATTTTACGTAAACTAAAAGAAAAAACAGGCGTGATCCCCCCTTATATTGAGCAGCTTTGTACAGTTGGAAACCACCAACGTGATCCACGCGGTTGGTCTGTCACTGTTTGTTATACGGCTCTAATTGCTTACCAAGCCTGTGAAGCCCATATTGATACAGTAGATTCTGTCAGGTGGGTCTCTATTGATGAAATAGATCAGCTTTCTCTTGCGTTCGACCATTTTAAACTCTATCAACAAGCGAGAGAACGTCTAAAGCAAAAATCACTTTATTCGATAGTTCCAGGCTTTGCATTACCTGAAGTTTTTACCTTAGCTGAACTTCAACATGTCCATGAAGTTCTGATTGGTAAGCCCCTGCAAAATAAATCATTTAGGCGCCGACTTGAACAAGCGGATTTGTTGATTGATACTGGAGAGAAACGCCATGAGCGCGGTCGCCCTGCTAATTTATATCGCTTAAAACCACAATCAGCGGATTACCGTTTTATTCGTAATTTGGAATTTTAATTTTTGAACTGCCTGATAAATCAATATTATCAGGCACCGCAATGAATGCTATTGGCAAATCGCAGGGGTCACAATATAAGTAAAAATGAGTTTGTTGGACTTATGGTAATTATGCGTAATGCCTTCAGGGAACATTCCATGCAAAATATCCATACCTGCATTTTTACCGCAGTAGTTGCGGTTCAAAATTTCACGCATATTTTGCTGCCAGCTATCGCCTTCCAATACGTTGTCAGGGATCCCTTTGATGGTGTATTGGTAAAATAACATGCCATTTTTCGCGGTGACTTCAGTCAATAGAGTCACATCATCAATCAGCATAGGTAATGATTCTGCCATGTCAGACAGAAAAATGCCCCGTAACATCGTTGGGTCATCATCTCCTTTAGCATTAAAGGCATTAATTTTATCTTCTGTTGAATTAGCTTTTATTTCATCATAACGCTGTTCTATTTGTGAATTTTCGATCGTTCCTGACGGTTGTTCCGGTACTGTTTTCTCTTCCACCTCAGGGGAACATCCCGCGATTAGTATCACACCTAAAAATAATCCAACCACTTTTTTAAACATAGCCATCCCATTCACCTATTTTATTATTTATATAGCCGAATGAGTTTACCATAATGATAAATTAAACTTATAGGCAGAAAAATCCCCTTTTTTAGCCCAAAGGGGATGATAGAAAACTAAAAAGATGCCAACCACATACGCATTTTTAAGCCATAAGAACTCGTCCAACCCGATGTAAAACTGACTAGCTCACCGTTATCAATCACCATAAAAGTGGGCGTCGCACTGACCCCAACCGCATTGGAAAGTTGCCCGCTTATATCGTTGATCACAGGAAAGGTTAGCTCCTTGTTTTCCATCCCCTTAATTAAGCGAGATGTTTCACCTGAACGTATCGCTACCGAAATAATTGGCATACCTGATTGGCTTAATTCTGATACCGTTGGCGAAGTCAAATTACAGACCCCACACCACGTCGCCCAGAAATAAACCAATATCGGTTTTTCTTTACTTAACTCTGCCAATGAAACCGTCTCACCGTTGGCCAGAGTGTGTTGTTCCAATAATACAGGCGCAAGGGTTTGTGGCTTGCGCCATAAATCCATCACTGTAAAGGCAATAAATAAAATAATTGCCAAAACAATAATTTCTTTAGACCATTTTTTTATTTTATTCATATAGTTGCTTACCTATTTGGTATCAAATAGTACAAATCAATGATGTAAGAAACCAAAACATCCACTTAAAATGAATGCTTTAGCATTTAATTAAATATTTGTTTTCCTATCCTCTAATTCTAGAGTTTTGGATTGTTTAATCTTTATCCTCTAATTTTAGAGTTTGGATTGTTTAATCTTTATCCTCTAATTCTAGAGTTTGGATTATTTAATCTTTATCCTCTAATTTTAGAGTTTGGATTATTTAATCTTTATCCTCTAAATAATTCGCGTTGTGGCTAGGCGGCAAACGAGACTATCGTGGGGAGCATACACAAGTATGTGACTCACGTAGTCGAGAGCAGCCAACAACGCCACAGCGCGAAATATGACGAGGATAACGAGGATTATTTGAGCTTAGCCAACTGCTCCTTCACTACCGCCTCAAACTGCTGTGCATCAATAGCACCTGGGATCAACTCATCACCTACCAATGTTGCTGGCGTACCATTCACACCCAATTTCTCTGCCAACATCATATTGGTGCGAATGCCATCACGGCTCTTATCACTGGCTTTCAGTTTATCGTTTCCTGTCGCTTTAAGCGCATCTTTGATATTGGCATCTGATAGCATGCCTTGTTTTTGCATAAATTTGTGGTGTAGAGCTTCAAATGCTTTCGGATCTTCTTGCCACAGCGTCATGGTTAACTGAGCTGAATCCATTGAAGTCTGGCCTTTAAATGGTAAGTATTTAATTACCACAGCCACATCATCAGGGTATTTTTTCACAAGATCCATCAGTTGTGGGTCGAAACGCTTACAGAATGGGCAGTTAAAATCAGTAAAATTAACCAAAACTAACTTGGCATCTTTTTTACCGATACGCGGGCTGGTTGGGTCATTAAACAAAGCATCGTGCTCCGCTTTTAACGTTTCTTTCATTTGGGCTTGTTGTCTTTCCCCTTGTTTAGCTTGCAGGGCAACAATCGCTTCTTCCAAAATTTCTGGGTTTTCAATCAAAGTATCACGCACTAATTTACGCACTTGCGCTTCTTGGTCTGCACTTAAAGGTGCCGCTTGTGCTACTGACCCCATCATTAGCGACGAAAATAAAACGGCTAAGATTGTTTTTTTCATTTTGTGGCTCCTTTGGCCTGATTCATAACGGATATTAGCGATTCACGGTCAAGTATTGTTGACAGTACTTCGCCTTCGGCCAAGTTAGGGCCATAAATTTGATTAAATGGAACAGCGACCTGCCCACGTTTTTGTAAAAATGCCGTAATTTCAGGTGAAGGTTTGGTCCAATCACCTCGTAAAGTAACAACATCAGGTTCACTAAGTAGCTGTTGGATATCATCTCTCAGTAGTACATTGTATTTATTTGCCTTACAAGTCACACACCATTCAGCAGTAACATCAATAAAGACGCGCTTGTTATCCGCCAGCGCAGCCGTAATCGCTTGCTCAGTCAAAGGTTGCCAATTTACGGTATCTTTAACGAGAGAACGGCTGCCGGAATGCTGTTCTTGCGTCATCCAAACAAACCCACCAGCAAAAGCGGCAAATAATATGAATGGCAAGATAGCTGCCCTTACACCTCGTTTTATCGCGATAAAAACAACTAATAATACTAAGAAAATGACAGCAATCGCCGTCGAAGTAGGCACACCAAAATGTGGTATTAATAAGCTAATTAACCATAAGCTAGATACCAGCATCATTAACCCTAGTATGGCGCGTAATTTCAGCATCCACATACCTGGTTTTGGTAGTAAGCGAGAGATAGCCGGAAAAGCAGCGATCAGTAACCACGGTAAACTCATACCGATACCTAATGCGGTGAAGATCAACCACAACTCTTCCATCGGCGCTGCCAGTGCAAATGCTACGGCTGTGCCCAAAAATGGTGCAGAGCAAGGTGTTGCCAGTAATGTCGCGAATACCCCTTGCCAAAAATGACCGCTGCTACCATGCCCCCCAGCTGTTGCCAAGCGTGTATTGGCCTTGCTACCTAAGTTGATTTCAAATAAGCCAAATAAATTTGCAGTAAATAGCGCTGTTACCAATACCATAAAACCGATAAACCATGGGTTTTGGAACTGAATACCCCAACCAACAGCTTGTTGACCGACTCGTAATAACGTCATCAATAGCGCCAGTAACCAAAAGGAAACTAAAATACCAAGAGATGACAATAAAAACTGACGGCGAATGGTATTTTGCTCACCATGAGGCACCATCAATACAGAGCCAAGTTTCATCGCTAACACAGGCAGAACGCATGGCATCAGATTAAGGATCAAGCCCCCCAAAAGTGCAAATAGCATCACCTGCCATAACGAAGCACCACTCACTTTTGATGCTATCGTGCCAGTAAATGTACTCACTTGATGACTAATTTGCTGCGAAATTTCGCCATCTGCAACCACAAAAGAAACTGTTTTACCGGTTAAATCGGGAGACTCGCCCCCCCAATCATCACCAACATCTATTGTTGCTGTTAAATGATTGCCTGTTGTCTCTATTACAGGCACGCCTAATGCTGCACCTTCAACCACATCAGTAAAAATGTTAGGTTGTTCCCACGAATTTCCTGAACTTTTTTGTAATTCAATGATTAGCTTATCATTGGTAAAGCCAACTTTGGTTTGCTCTACTAAGCCACTAGATGGTGGAACCGCCCCTTTGGCTTGGTTAAATGCCCAAGTAAAGTCAGCAGGAGCTGGCTCTGTTAAATCGAGTTCAAACGGGTAATCGGTTAAAATACACACATTACTGCAGGTTGATAACGTGAGTGTTCCAGCAAGTTTATCGAGCTTTTCATTACTTGTGACTGTAATGGGGAAAACAATATCTCCCATATAGCCTTGAGTTGAAACACCCGCGACATCAAAGCGACCAGGTGTTGGCCATTGCCAATCTGTTGATTCAACAGGTGACGACCATACAATTTCAGGTGCGACTCCGCCTTCGCCAGGCGAACGCCAATAGGTTTTCCACCCGTCATCAAGTTTTACATCGAGCAAAATGTCGATTTTGCCATTTTCCTGTGCCGAACTTAATAACCTGACCTGCGCATGCCGTGGAGTGTTGTCATTCATCCACCCCGTATTCGCAGGTTGCAACCACCCCGTATCTGCAGCGTATAAACTGCTCGAAAATAGTGCAAAAAATATAAAAAATGAATTAATTAAAAAACGCATTGTTTCCTCCAGAATAAATTACACAAACGAGTCCCTATCCGTTGTGTGCTAATTCCGAAGATTACAAAATTGTAAGTGTCGTCTGACTCTTGGAGGGGCATGCTTCTCTTCATTATTTGCTCTAGATATAAATAGATTAGTACAAAATAAAGTTAGCGCAGCCAAAGAAAGAAACATGAAGAAGAATGGTTCAAGAACAGCAGGTAGCAAAGTCATTAATGACTTAGCACTCAGTTCACAGCTGGAAAGATGTGTACCGCTGCTATCACTTTGTTTTACCTGTGATTGATCGATATAAGAAACGTGAGTACCCGTGTTAATTTGTGCTTGCGCTAATACATCTGGCACAAAAAAATTGGCGAGCAAACGCTCTCCGACGGCACGTTGATTCATACAAACCAATACCATCAGACAGGCGAATATCACTAATCCTTTACCTAATTTTAAATGCCTGTTCATGCGCATCTTGGTATAACTTCCTGAAATAACACTAATTATGCGACTTTGACAACCATAACGATAAAAACCTATCTTTGACTAATACCGTTACCCGATCTATAAGTTAAATAGAGGTTACATCTTACACAGCAAAACATTCCGTACAAGTGCCATCAGCTAACTTTACAAATATCACCCTCTTTTTCAGTAAACAAAAATGCAGTTCTACCAAAACTAGGCACGCAAATTGCTTTATCTAATATATGGCATGAAACGAAGATAACTTGCACCTTAACAGTGCATGATTATCAGTTTAAGACAATTTTAGATGGTAAATCACCATGTTAGTGCGGTAATTCAAAAATTACCCAAATAATATGCGAGACAGCTCCCGAAATTGAAACAATTCGTTTTCATTAATTAACAAATTTAATTACTTTTTAACAACAATAAAACATATAGCGGATAATCGCGGAATTGTCTAAATCTGCGAAATATTTGCAAACACAACACTACGAAACCACAGTAATTCAGGCGTTATCTCGCGATAGCACCTTAAAAATTACAACGGGTTTACACCGATGTTCTAAAGGAGTTGTAACTATGCGTATAAGTAAACTTGTATTATCGATGATGATTTTAGGTGCAACCTGCGCAGTCCAAGCAGAGGAGTTAAACGGCACTCTGAAAAAAATCAAAGACAACGGTGTAATAGTTGTTGGTCATCGTGAATCTTCCGTACCTTTCTCTTACTATGATAATAGCCAGAAAGTGGTTGGTTACTCACAGGATTATTCAAATGCCATTGTTGATGCAGTGAAGAAAAAATTAAACATGCCTGATCTGCAAGTCAAACTCATTCCAATCACATCACAAAACCGTATTCCACTCCTGCAAAATGGCACATTTGATTTTGAATGTAGTTCAACAACCAATAATGTAGAAAGACAAAAACAAGCCGCTTTCTCTAACACAATCTTTGTGGTTGGGACGCGCTTACTCACTAAAGGTGACTCTGGTGTGAAAGACTTTGCTGACTTAGCCGGTAAAAATGTCGTCGTGACCTCAGGTACAACTTCTGAAATTCTGTTGAATCAGTTAAATGATGAAAAAAATATGAAAATGCGCATTATCAGCGCGAAAGACCATGGTGATTCGTTCCGTACCTTAGAATCAGGTCGTGCTGTTGCCTTTATGATGGACGATGCGTTGTTAGCAGGTGAGCGTGCAAAAGCGAAGAAACCGGATATCTGGGAAATCGTTGGCAAGCCGCAAACCGAAGAAGCTTATGGCTGTATGTTGCGTAAAGATGACCCTCAATTTAAAGCGCTTATCGATGAAACCATTGCAAATGCACAAACATCAGGTGTCGCTGAAAAATCCTTTGATCGTTGGTTCAACCAACCTATTCCTCCGAAAAATCTGAACCTGAAATTTACGTTATCCGATGAAATGAAAGCCTTATTTAAAGCACCAAATGATAAAGCATTAAACTAATAAAAAGACAAACAGGGTATTACTGAAGTAAGAATTGCAAGGCGGTCGTTCCCCGCCTTGCATCCTCTTTTACGACAGTATTCGGGAATTTCATTGCCCACAGGAAGTCAATATTATGTCAATTAATTGGAATTGGGGGATTTTCCTTCAGGAAGCCCCGTTTGGGAATACCACCTACTTAGGGTGGTTAATATCTGGCCTCGAAGTCACCGTAACACTTTCTATTTGCGCCTGGATCATCGCATTTCTAGTTGGTTCATTTTTCGGTATTTTACGTACCGTACCTAACCGCTTTTTAGCTTTTTTAGGTACCGCTTACGTAGAGTTATTCCGTAACGTACCGCTTATCGTACAATTTTTTACTTGGTATTTAGTTATTCCAGAACTTCTCCCTCGTTCAATCGGGGATTGGTTTAAAATGGAATTAGATCCTAACTACCAATTCTTTATTTCCTCAATGCTTTGCCTTGGGTTATTTACCGCAGCACGAATGACTGAGCAAGTACGCGCAGCCATTCAGTCACTGCCTAGAGGGCAAAAAAGTGCCGCACTCGCAATGGGCCTCACTTTGCCACAAACCTATCGCTACGTTCTATTACCCAATGCCTATCGGGTCATTTTGCCACCAATGACCTCAGAAATGTTGAACTTGGTTAAAAACTCAGCCATTGCGTCAACCATTGGCTTAGTCGATATGGCAGCACAAGCAGGAAAGCTATTGGACTATTCTGCTCACGCATGGGAATCCTTTACCGCAATTACATTAGCTTATGTCGGTATTAACGTCATTATCATGATTCTGATGACGTTACTAGAGCGCAAAGTTCGCTTACCAGGCACCATTGGAGGGCGATAAAATGATGTATGAATTTGATTGGAGCTCAATTGCTCCGAGTATGCCCTTTTTAATCGATGGCTTCATTGTCACTGCGAAAATTACACTGACCGCGATAGTGGTGGGAATTTTGTGGGGAACGGTTTTGGCCGTGATGCGGTTATCCACATTCAAGCCAATCAGCTGGTTTGCAGCCCTGTATGTGAATACATTCCGTTCTATTCCGTTGGTTATGGTTTTGCTGTGGTTCTACTTAATCGTTCCTAGCTTATTACAAAATGTTCTAGGCTTATCACCAAAAAATGATATTCGTTTAATTTCTGCAATGATAGCCTTCTCTCTTTTTGAAGCCGCTTATTATTCTGAAATTATTCGTGCGGGTATTCAAAGTATTTCACGAGGACAAGCTTCTGCGGCGTTAGCTTTGGGAATGACAAATATGCAAACCATGCGGCTCGTGGTATTACCGCAAGCCTTTAAAGCCATGGTGCCGCTGTTGTTAACTCAAGGAATTGTTCTGTTTCAGGACTCATCCCTCGTGTATGTACTCAGTTTGACAGACTTTTTCCGTACTGCCACCAATATTGGTGAGCGTGATGGGACACAAGTAGAGATGGTACTGTTTGCGGGTCTGGTGTACTTTATTATCAGTTTTGGCGCTTCTATGTTAGTGAATTATCTTAAGAAAAGGACTGTTTCATGATAACCCTGAAAAATGTATCCAAATGGTATGGCCAGTTTCAGGTGCTTACAGACTGCACAACTGAAGTTAAAAAAGGTGAAGTTGTGGTTGTGTGCGGGCCATCAGGTTCTGGTAAATCCACATTAATAAAAACAGTGAATGGTTTAGAACCAATTCAACAGGGTGAGATTTTTGTGAATGATATTCAAGTTAATAACAAAAAAACTGACCTTGCAAAACTTCGCTCTAAAGTTGGGATGGTATTCCAACACTTCGAGCTATTTCCTCATTTGTCGATTATTGAAAATCTGACATTGGCGCAAGTTAAAGTATTAAACCGCGATAAAAAAGAAGCTGAAGCAAAAGGTTTGAAATTATTGGAACGCGTGGGTTTATCCAGTCATGCCAATAAATTCCCAGCTCAGCTTTCAGGGGGACAACAACAACGTGTCGCTATTGCTCGAGCGCTGTGTATGGATCCTATCGCCATGTTGTTCGATGAACCAACATCGGCCCTTGACCCTGAAATGATCAATGAAGTACTCGATGTTATGGTTGAGCTCGCCAATGAAGGAATGACCATGATGGTGGTGACCCATGAAATGGGCTTCGCCAAAAAAGTGGCTAATCGCGTTATTTTTATGGATGAAGGCAAGATTGTCGAAGACAGTAAAAAAGAAGACTTTTTCGCTAACCCACAATCTGATCGTGCAAAAGATTTCCTCGCAAAAATTCTCCATTAATCTTTCTCAGGGAGCCATTAGGCTCCCTAGCCTTAACACACATTCATGCGGGACAATATTGTTGCACTATGAGTATTGCCTAAGCGAATAAATCAACAACAACTTGCTGAATTTGAAATAGTTCACGAAACCACTACCATTTCACTGGCTTTTTAGTTAAGTTGTTTGGTTATCAGCGTAAAATATCCTGATCCGTTCCCCGAAAAACAATATCCAGCTTCCCCCTATTAGGTTCAGCTAATCAACTATTGTTGTTTTCGGTGTAGATCCGCTATGCTATGCGGATCTCAATTAAGAAAGACATTCACGCTACAGATGTAGCCTTTATTCACCATAGGATTATCGGTGCCATGCAAGAACAATATCGTCCAGAAGATATAGAGCCTAAAGTACAGCGTCACTGGGATGAAAAAGCAACTTTCAAAGTGACAGAAGACAACAGCAAAGAAAAATACTATTGCCTGTCCATGCTACCTTACCCTTCTGGTCGACTACACATGGGCCACGTACGTAACTACACCATGGGTGACGTTATCTCTCGTTACCAACGTTTGTTGGGGAAAAACGTTCTCCAACCAATTGGTTGGGATGCGTTTGGTCTACCTGCTGAAGGTGCTGCGGTTAAAAATAATACTGCTCCTGCGCCATGGACTTACGCCAATATCGATTACATGAAAAACCAGCTAAAAATGCTCGGTTTCGGTTACGATTGGGATCGCGAAGTCACCACTTGTACTCCTGAATATTACCGTTGGGAACAATGGTTCTTTACTAAACTGTATGAAAAAGGTTTAGTGTACAAAAAAACCTCTGCGGTTAACTGGTGCCCTCACGACTTAACTGTTTTGGCGAATGAACAAGTGGTTGATGGCTGCTGCTGGCGTTGTGACACCCCTGTTGAGCGCAAAGAAATCCCACAGTGGTTTATTAAAATTACCGACTACGCAGAAGAGCTGCTCAACGACCTCGACAAATTAGATGACTGGCCAGAGCAAGTCAAAACCATGCAGCGCAACTGGATCGGCCGTTCCGAAGGGACTGAGATCACATTCAATGTTGCAGACCGTGATGAAACCTTAACAGTCTATACCACTCGCCCTGATACCTTTATGGGGGCAACTTATGTGGCTGTTGCAGCGGGTCACCCTCTGGCTAAAGAAGCCGCGACAAATAACCCTGAATTAGCCCAATTTATTGATGAATGCCGTAACACCAAAACTGCGGAAGCGGATATGGCGACCATGGATAAAAAAGGCATGGCAACCGGCTTATTCGTTATTCATCCATTAACCCAAGAAAAACTGCCAATTTGGGTCGCTAACTTTGTTTTAATGGAATACGGTACTGGCGCAGTTATGGCCGTTCCTGCTCACGACCAACGTGACTGGGAATTCGCCCACAAATACAACTTACCCATCAAAGCGGTTATTGCCGATGCTGATGGCAACGAGCCTGATTTATCCCAAGAAGCGATGACTGAGAAAAATGCACTGATTAACTCAGGTGAATTCAGTGGATTAGACCACCAAGCGGGTTTCAATGCTATTTCAGATAAACTCGTTGCTCTGGGTGCTGGTCAACGCAAGGTAAACTACCGCTTACGTGACTGGGGTGTTTCACGTCAACGCTACTGGGGTGCTCCAATCCCAATGGCAACATTGGAAGATGGCACTGTGGTTCCGGTTCCTGAAGATCAGTTACCTGTCATTTTGCCAGAAGATGTCGTAATGAACGGTATTACAAGCCCGATTAAAGCAGATCCTGAATGGGCTAAAATGACCATTAATGGTCAACCTGCATTACGTGAAACCGATACCTTCGATACCTTCATGGAATCTTCTTGGTACTATGCTCGTTATACCTGCCCGCAATATGACGACGGCATGTTAGACCCTGAGGCAGCAAACTACTGGTTACCGGTTGACCAATATATTGGTGGTATCGAACACGCCATCATGCACTTAATGTATTTCCGCTTCTTCCATAAGTTGATGCGTGATGCAGGGTTAGTCAACTCCGATGAACCAGCAAAACGCTTACTGTGCCAAGGCATGGTGCTGGCTGATGCATTCTACTACACAGGTAGCGATGGCCAACGTGTTTGGGTTTCCCCAGCCGATGCCATTGTTGAACGTGACGACAAAAACCGTATAACTAAAGCGGTAGACAATGAAGGTCATGAACTGGTGTATACCGGCATGAGCAAAATGTCTAAGTCGAAAAACAACGGTATTGACCCTCAATTAATGGTCGAAAAATACGGTGCGGATACTGTTCGTCTGTTTATGATGTTTGCTGCTCCACCAGAGTTAACCCTTGAGTGGCAAGAATCCAGCGTTGAAGGGGCTAACCGCTTCGTGCGTCGCGTTTGGCGTTTAGTGCATGAGCATTCACAAAAAGGTGCAACTTCACCTTTAGATATCAGCACATTAACACCAGAACAAAAAGACTTACGTCGTGACCTGCACAAAACAATCGCGAAAGTCTCCGATGATTTCAGTCGTCGTTATGCATTTAACACTGCGATTGCCGCTATCATGGAATTCTTGAACAAATTAGTTCGTGCACCACAGGAAACTGAGCAAGACCGTGCATTAGTACAAGAGTCTCTCGAAGCAATCACACTGATGCTATCTCCAATCATTCCACATGCTTGCTTTGAAATGTGGAAAGCGCTCGGTCACCAAACAGACATCGATTTCGCACAATGGCCAGTTGCTGATGAAACAGCCATGATTGACGATACCAAACTGGTTGTCGTTCAAGTTAATGGCAAGGTTCGTGGTCGCATTACCGTTCCGGCTGATGCAAACCAAGAATTTGTCCTAGATATGGCAAAAAATGAACCGAGCGTAGCGAAATACCTTGAAGGTGTTAGCATCCGCAAAGTAATCTATGTCCCAGGCAAATTGCTTAACCTTGTTGTAGGTTAATATTAGGTTATTGGCTGATAAGGAGGCCAGGTGCGTTATCTGATAACTTTATTTTTGAGCTTAGCGGTACTAGTCACCGCAGGTTGCGGTTTTCGTCTTCAAGGAACAACTCAAATTCCTGAGGAACTGAGAACATTGCAGCTAAGTTCAAGTGACCCATATGGCTACCTTACAAGGGCGCTTAGGGAGCAACTGCGGCTCAATAACGTGACCATTCTCGAAACGGGAAGAGCCGGTGTCCCCATTTTGAAAGTTTTGAGCTCTAATGAAAACACTGAAACTGTGTCCGTTTATCAAGATGGTAAAGCGGCAGAGAAACAATTAACACTGGTAATGAATGTGCAAGTGTTGATGCCTGATGGAGCTATCTATCCTTTACAAAGCCGTGTTGAACGCACTTTCTTCGACAACCCTTTAGAAGCGCTTGCGAAAGATGCTGAAAAAGAAATTGTAAGACAAGAAATGCAAGAACAAGCTGCACGTAATATTGTACGTAAATTATTGCTTGTTCATTCAGCAGAACTTGAGAAGGCAAAAAACCAAGCGGCTGATGCGAATACTCAACCATAATGACGCGTATCTACCCTGAACAGCTGGCCTCTTCGTTACAAGAGTCTCTAAGAGGCCGCTATTTAATATGGGGCAATGAGCCCCTTCTTCTTCAAGAAAGCCAAGATGCCATCCGCAAAGCGGCACAAGAACAAGGCTTTGAGGAACATTTTTCGTTTTCTCTTGAGCAAAATACTGACTGGGATGAAATTTTTAGTCTCTGTCAAGCTTTAAGCCTGTTTGCTAGCCGCCAAACACTCACTCTGCTGTTGCCTGAAAATGGCCCTAACGCTGCCATGGCAGAAAAGTTGAATCAACTGGCGCAGCTACTCCATTCAGACCTACTTCTTGTGTTACGCGGCCATAAACTCACGAAAGCACAAGAAAACAGTGCTTGGTTTAAAGCGATTAGCCAAGACGCCATTTATATCAGTTGCCTGACCCCTGAATATCAACGGTTACCACAATGGGTTTCTAAACGCGCCTACAGTATGCGGCTTTCTTTAGAAACCGAAGCTAACCAACTACTTTGCTATTGTTATGAAGGGAATTTACTTGGCTTAGCGCAAGCACTTGAACGGCTATCCCTTCTTTATCCTGATGGTAAACTCACCTACCCTCGTGTCGAAAGTGCCGTGAATGATTCTGCGCATTTTACGCCCTATCATTGGGTTGATGCCCTATTGGCTGGTAAATCGCGCCGTTCTTGGCATATTTTAGAGCAACTGCAACAAGAGGATGTTGAGCCCGTTATATTATTGCGCTCAATCCAACGCGATCTGATGCTGCTAATTACATTGAAACGCCAATCTGTAACAATCCCATTAAAAACATTGTTTGATCAGCACAAAGTTTGGCAAAACCGCCGAGGTGTACTCACTGAAGCCTTACAACGCTTAACACTGCATCAATTGCAATCCGCATTAATGTTATTAACGCAAGCAGAAATCAATATAAAACAAGATTTTAGCCATTCTCCATGGCCTGACCTGCAATCACTGTCTATGCTATTATGCGGCAAAGCATTTGCAGAGAATTTTATTCATGAGTAATTCATTTTCAAAACAGCATAACTTACTAGCGTTATTCGGTGGAACATTCGACCCCATTCACTTTGGACATTTACGCCCTGTGCAAGCCCTTACTCAGCAAGTTGGGCTCGAAAAAGTGATCTTGCTACCAAACCACGTTCCCCCCCATCGCCCACAACCAGAAGCAACTCCATCACAACGTTTAGAAATGGTGAAGTTAGCAATACAGGATAACCCTTTATTTGCTATCGATACGCGTGAATTAGCGAAAAATAGCCCTTCTTATACGATAGAAACTCTCGCTGAACTACGTCAAGAAATTGGGCCAGAAAAGCCCCTTGCGTTTATTATTGGTCAAGATTCTTTATTGTCGATTAATAAATGGTACGGTTGGGATCGAATTTTAGATAACTGTCATCTATTAGTCTGTTCGCGTCCGGGGTATGCCACTCAATTTTCCGACCCTATAATGCAAAACTGGCTGTTAGAACATCAAACAACAGACCCGATTGCTTTAAATCAAACGGCCAATGGGTACATTTTTATTGGGGATACCCCATTGGTAAATATCTCTGCAACAGAGATCCGCGAAAAATTAAGCTCGGGCGACTCTTGTCACGAATTAATTCCAGATGCGGTTTTGCAATATATTCATCAACAGCACCTTTACCAACAATAAGGGAGCTCTCTTATTGAACAACTATTAGGATATGGCTCAAAAATAACTTGCTCCATTAAATAGCTGTCTGGGTATTGAACAAGCAATTGCTTCATCATCTCTAATGGCCTGTTTAGTGGTAAATTACCCGCTAAATAGTCATTAATCAGCCATAATAAGCGTTTTTTCTCATCTTTCGTGGCTTTATGTTTGAAATAGCCTTGCATATGGCTCAACGCATTAACTTCAATGTTTTTTGCTGGCACTGCCGCCAATATTTCCATTAAACAGGCTTTATATTGATTAAAAAAACACACAAGATCGGTACTACTTTTAATACTCGCCACTAAACGCCCTGTATACTGATAGCCAATAGGTGAATACGCCATGATGAGATATTTATGGCAACTATGAAATTGAATCATGTTGTGATGTGTTAAATCGTTATATAAACCATCTAATCTTTCTATCGTATACAATTTCGTTAAAAAGCAGTCCCACAACGCTATATCTTGTAGCTTATCATCCGTTAATATCGGAATATTCGCAGGGAATAATCCTTGTAATTTAACAAGTTGCTGTCTAGAGCAAATAATACCATTAACTTTATTTTGCATCCGCTCATAGGTGAGGTTCGTTACAAATTCAACCATAGAATTCACCTGTGGATGAATATTAGCGGATAGATGATTAATTCCTTCAAATATAAAAACTTTTGGTTTAATTATTTGCACAATACATGTCTCATTCTAAAATATTTGTCAGGAGTACAGTTTTTAGCGTTATTTTGTAAAGTTAGCACAAACTTCTTGCTCAAATGTACGGATATCCCTATAAATTTCACTCCACGATGAATAAAAAATAATTTAGCCGATTTTTCTTAAAATCTAGGGTAAAATAGCAGGGCTGTTAATATGTTTACTTTGTTATCAGCGATTATTTTATCTACAAACTACAAACAGTGTTTAACGTGATATTCTGTTTATTTGAATAAAAGGTGAACCTTTTGCAAGGAACTGAACTCCAACAATTTATTATCGATCAGCTTGATGATGCTAAAGCAGAAGATATCATTACTATCGATGTTCAAGGGAAATCAAGTATTACCGATCAGATGATCATCTGTACAGGGACATCAAGTCGCCATTTGATGTCAGTCGCTGACAGGTTAATCGAAGCTTGCCGTAAAAATGGTTTAATGCCATTAGGTGTTGAAGGGCAAGGTATTTCTGATTGGATAGTCGTCGACCTTGGCGATGCCATTGTTCATATTATGCAAGATGAGAGTCGTCGTATGTATGAATTAGAAAAGCTCTGGAGCTGAGTTTGAAATTACAGCTCATCGCCGTTGGAACAAAAATGCCGGACTGGGTCCAGACCGGCTTTATGGATTACCTCCACCGTTTTCCTAAAGATATGCCATTTGAATTAACGGAAATCCCTGCAGGAAAACGCGGGAAAAATGCAGATATAAAACGCATTCTAGAAAAAGAAGGCGAATTAATGCTCGCAGCTGTAGGTAAAGGAAATCGCATCGTCACCTTGGATATTCCAGGCGATCGTTGGGACACCCCAAAACTTGCCGTACAACTCGATAAATGGAAACAAGATGGCCGTAATGTCAGCTTATTAATCGGTGGTCCCGAAGGCCTTGCACCTGCTTGTAAAGCGGCGGCAGAGCAAAGTTGGTCACTATCACCACTAACGCTCCCCCATCCACTGGTTCGTGTTCTTGTTGCCGAAAGTCTTTATCGCGCATGGAGTATTACGACTAACCACCCTTATCACAGGGAATAGTCAGGTTTAAATATGTTCAAAATGGCAATGGGATGAAAACACAACGCACCCCTTTTCGCGACCATACCGCTGAATCAGTTTTATTTATCCGCCGAGCGCTTATCGCCTTCGGTGTGATTGTCATTTTAACGTCTATTCTTGTGACCAATTTGTATCACTTACAAATTGTCCGCCACGAAGATTACCAAACACGGTCAAATGATAACCGAATCAAATTGGTGCCTATTGCACCAAGCCGTGGGATTATTTATGACCGCAGAGGGACTCAACTCGCCCTTAATAGCACGTTTTACCAGCTAGAAATCGTGCCGGAAAAAGTCAGTAATCTGCAAGAAACCTTAGATAACCTTCGTAATGTAGTAGATTTAACTGACGAAGACATTACTAATTTTGAAAAAGAGCGTAAGCGCTCACGTCGGTTTACCTCTATTGCATTGAAAACCCAGCTCAACGAAGTTCAAGTTGCTCGTTTTGCCGTTAATCAGTACCGTTTTCCCGGTTTAGAAGTCAAAAGTTACCAACGACGCTCTTACCCATATGGTTCAGCATTAACCCATGTGATTGGTTATGTGGCAAAAATCAATGACAAAGATGTTGAACGTCTTGATAAAGAAGGTTTATTACCTAATTATGCTGCTAGTCATGATATCGGTAAATTAGGTATTGAGCGTTATTATGAAGATGTCTTACACGGTAAAACCGGCTATGAAGAAGTGGAAGTGAATAGCCGCGGTCGCGTTATTCGACAATTGCATGAGCAACCACCGCAAGCAGGTCGAGATATCTACCTCACTATTGACCTTGAATTACAAATTTATATCGAAAAACTGTTAACCACCAGCCGTGCAGCCGTAGTGGTCACTGACCCACGTAATGGCGAAATTTTGGCTCTGGTATCTAATCCAAGTTATGACTCTAACTTGTTTGTAAACGGCATCTCAAATAAAGATTATCAAGCGTTATTAAATAATCCTGACAGACCGCTGATTAACCGAACAACTCAAGGGTTATATCCCCCTGCATCGACAGTAAAACCCTTTATTTCTGTTGCGGCATTAAGTGAAAAGGTCATCACACCGAATACGACCATTTTTGACCCTGGTTGGTGGCAATTGCCGGGCTCCGAAAAACGTTACCGTGACTGGAAGCGCTGGGGGCACGGCAAGCTGAATGTTTCAAAGTCAATCATTGAATCAGCGGATACTTTCTTCTATCAAGTGGCTTATGATATGGGGATTGATCGTATTTCTGAGTGGATGGGGCGTTTTGGTTTTGGTGATTATACCGGAATTGACCTTGCAGAAGAACGTTCTGGTATCATGCCGACCCGTGAATGGAAACAAAAACGCTATAAAAAGCCTTGGTATCAAGGCGATACCATTCCAGTTGGGATTGGGCAAGGCTATTGGACAGCAACACCAATTCAAATGTCAAAAGCATTAATGACATTAATCAATGATGGCCAAGTTAAAACCCCACATTTGCTTTACGGCACAAAATTGGGTAATGCCATGGTGCCTTATGAAGACAAAGAAACCAAACAAATTGGCGATATCAATTCCGGTTTTTGGGAGCTAGCGAAGCATGGAATGTACGGTGTCGCTAATGCACCGAATGGTACTGGACGCCGTAGTTTCATTGGTACCCCTTATAAAGCGGCAGCAAAATCAGGTACTGCGCAGGTCTTCAGCTATGAAACCTATAATGCCAGTAAACTTGCTGAGCACCTACGCGACCACAAATTGATGATTGCTTATGCTCCGTATGATAAACCCACGATTGCCGTTGCAATTATTCTGGAAAACGGGGGCGCGGGCCCAGCAGTCGGTGACATTGTGCGGCAAATATTTGACCACGTTCTTCTTGGTGATAACCGTACTGAAGTCGCGGTGTCAGCAACTAATGCAGGAGAAGACCGCTGATGCATAATCCTAATAATAACAATGAGCTATAAAGAATATGACAGACGATAAGAAAAAAATTTCGTTATCCACACGTCTGCATATAGATGTGCCTATGCTGCTAATTATTATCGCGTTGCTTGCATACAGCGCATTTATTATGTGGAGTGCTAGCGGCCAAGATCCTGAAATGATGGAGCGTAAATTAGGGCAGATAGCGACAGGCTTCGTCGTTATGATAGTAATGGCGCAGATCCCCCCTAGAATGTATGAAAATTGGGCGCCTCACCTGTTTATCTTCTGCGTTATTTTACTGATTTTTGTTGATGTTTTTGGGCAGATAAGTAAAGGGGCACAGCGCTGGTTAGACTTGGGTTTTATTCGGTTCCAACCCTCTGAAATTGCAAAAATTGCCGTCCCTTTAATGGTCGCTCGTTTCATGAACCGAGACCTATGCCCTCCTTCATTCAAAAATACATTAATTGCACTCGTATTGATTTTTGTACCAACATTATTAGTGGCTGCACAGCCTGACCTTGGTACCTCGATTTTAGTTGCAGCTTCAGGCCTATTCGTTTTGTTCCTTGCCGGAATGAGTTGGCGGCTTATTGCTGTTGCCGCCATTGCGCTCGCCGCCTTTATTCCACTACTGTGGTTCTTTTTAATGCATGGTTATCAAAGAGCCCGTGTCATGATGTTATTAGACCCAGAAACTGATCCACTAGGCGCTGGTTACCATATTATCCAATCAAAAATTGCGATTGGTTCTGGTGGATTAATGGGTAAAGGTTGGCTACATGGCACACAATCACAACTTGAATTTTTACCGGAAAGACATACCGACTTTATTTTTGCCGTGTTAGCAGAAGAACTTGGCTTAGTCGGTGTGCTTATTTTACTTGGTTTATACCTTTTATTGATTATTCGTGGGCTTTATATTGCTGCTAGCGCACAAAATACTTTTGGTCGGGTTATGGTTGGTGGTTTGATCTTAATCCTTTTTGTCTATGTATTTGTGAATATCGGTATGGTCAGTGGTATATTACCAGTGGTTGGTGTTCCCCTCCCTTTAGTGAGCTACGGGGGCTCCGCTTTGATTGTTTTAATGGCTGGATTCGGTATTATCATGTCGATACATACACACCGAAAATTCCTTTCCAAAAGTTTATAAAATGAGGCTTAGTATGCGTTTACAATGGATAATGCTTGGCGTCACCGCCGCGCTACTTAGTGGCTGTGTGACAGACGAAGTTAAACAACCAGCCCAAGTGCCAACCAATGTACCCACTCAAGATGTATTAGGTGCAGAGCCTCATTATGAGCCGTATCATCCAACTGCCAATAATGATTACTCACGTAATGGTCAACAGTACCAAATCGTACGCGACCCGTCACAATTTAGCCAAGTGGGTTATGCGTCTATTTATGGTGCGGAGTCTGCAGGAAATATGACTGCGATTGGTGAACGTGTTAATCCAGTGGAATTAACTGCAGCTCACCCAACGTTACCGATCCCTAGCTATGTCCGCATCACCAACATGATGAATGGCCGGATGATGGTCGTGCGTGTTAATGATCGTGGGCCTTATACGCCAGGAAAAAGTATTGCGGTGTCACGTGCAACCGCTGACCGCCTGAATTTAATGCCAACGACAAAAATTAAAATTGATGCCATTCAAGTCGCTCAAGACGGCACCTTGTCAGGAACTGGAACCGTTGGCTCTAATTTTGTGAAACAAAGCTATGCATTGCCGGGGCGCCCGCAATTAGGTTCTGGCCCAATGGGTACCCCTGTGATGGAGAACTTGCCAACGCCAGAAAATACATTGCCCGTTCAGCAACCAAAAGAGCCGATGCAGCCTACGATGCCTGACATGAGCTTACAAACACCACCACCACCACCAACAACAACGGAAGAAGTGGTTCCTGAGCGTGGTTTTCTCGTTCAAGCAGGCGCCATTAGTAGCCAAACCAATGCACAAAATATGCTGAATGAATTGAAAACACAGTTTAATGTTCCTGGGCGGTTACAACCCTATAATGGCATTTACCGAGTACAGTTAGGACCATTTAGTACAAGGCAACAAGCCGTTGAGGTTCAAGGCCGTTTACAGTCTGAAAAAAATCAATCGTCAATGGTCGTTGCGCCTTAGTACAACGTAGCTTTAGGTTGCTCCATTACATTTGATGCAACCTAAAGTTAGGCAATGTTAAACTGACAAAAAAATCATTGGTACAGTGCAAAAGTGGCTTTTTTCTTATCCCATTCTTTTGCTAAACTGCGCCTCCTTGTGTTAACCGAATTTCGGATGTAATGGTAAAACCATGAATAATGTCGCTCCATCACGCATCGTGCGTCATACTGTGCTGGGCTCCGCACTCCTTCTTATGACTGCTAATATTGCGAATGCTAATGAAACCTTCCCGAATACATCAATTCCTGCAGCACCTGCTATTGATGCAGAAGCTTATATCTTAATTGATTATAATTCAGGGAAAGTTCTCGCTGAAAGTAATGCCGACCAACGCCGCGATCCTGCGAGTTTGACAAAAATGATGACCAGTTATGTTATTGGTCAAGCAATTAAGTCAGGTAAAATTGGTGAAAATGATATCGTCACGGTCGGAAATGATGCGTGGGCTACCGGTAACCCGGTGTTTAAAGGCTCATCATTGATGTTCTTAAAACCTGGCGACCGCGTTAGCGTATCTCAATTAACTCGTGGTATTAACTTGCAATCAGGTAACGACGCTTGTGTTGCTATGGCCGACTACATTGCGGGTGACCAAGCCAACTTTGTTCAATTAATGAATGGCTATGTAAACAAATTAGGGCTAAAAAATACCCATTTCCAAACCGTTCATGGTTTAGATGCCGAAGGCCAATACAGCTCAGCCCGTGATATGGCACTTATTGGGCAAGCACTCGTACGTGATGTGCCTGATGAGTACGCAATCTATAAAGAAAAAGAATTTACCTTTAACAATATCCGCCAAACAAACCGTAATGGCCTATTGTGGGATAAGAGCCTTGCTGTTGATGGCATCAAAACAGGCCATACTAATGCCGCTGGCTATAACCTTGTCGCCTCCGCAACCGATGGTGATATGCGCCTGATCTCCGTTGTTATGGGAGGTAAAAGCAGCAAAGGCCGTGATGCCGAAAGTAAAAAGTTACTCACTTACGGTTTCCGCTTTTATGAAACCGTTAAACCATTACAAGCCAATGTGGATTTTGCCAGTGTGCCAGTCTGGTTTGGTGATGAAAATGAAGTAAAATTAGGTGTCACTGAAGATTTATACCTCACCATCCCACGAGGTCGCTTAAAAGATTTAAAAGCCAGTTATGAGCTATCTACAACTGAGCTAGAAGCCCCATTAACCAAAGGGCAGCAAGTCGGTACTATTAGCTTCCAACTTGATGGTAAAATTATCGAACAGCACCCTTTAGCAGTATTAAAAGATGTTGAAGAAGGTGGCTTTTTCAGTCGGTTAATTGACTATATTAAATTACTCTTCCACCGTTGGTTTGGTTAAGACTTGAAACTAAAATAAGTCATCCCCATATAGTAAATATCGAAATAGAGTAAGTATCGAAATGTTTGTTGGATGAATACATCTCATTGGCTGGTTTAATACCAGCCAATCTTTTTCAGCCAGCAGCCCAATTTAAAAATTAGGAGTGCCCATGAAAACGAAATTAGGTGAACTGCTTGAGTTCCCATGCCCATTAACTTACAAAGTCATGGGTTTGGCACAGCCTGAATTGGTTGATCAAGTGATTGAAGTGATACAACGTCATGCTCCGGGGGATTACTCTCCAGACGTAAAACCGAGCAGCAAGGGGAATTATCACTCCGTTTCTATAACTATCAATGCCACCCATATTGAACAAGTGGAAACTTTGTATAGCGAATTAGGTGCATTAGAATTAGTTAAAGTTGTACTTTAATTTCTGTAAAAATAAACTACATCCCAAAGGTTAACCATAACCGATTAAGGTGTAGTTTTTTATTTATTCTGCACTACAGAGCCTTATAATTATTTTTTCTTGCTGATAGTACAAATAAAATAAGTTTTTCATCAAAATGCCTAATGAGAAATAACTTTTCATATCAATTCCCAAACCTAAAAATATAAACGTCCCCAAATTTTTACCTTTTTCATATTTCACTCAAAAAAATCGCGTTAACATATTCATAACATGACAAAACTAGCACTCCCCCCCTACCAGCGTTATACTAAGTACTCAATTTTTTCAGGTGGATGTTAAAACATTGTCAGAACGAACGATAATTATCCGTCAATTAGGCCTTGCGCCGTACCAGCAAGTATCCGATGCGATGCATCAATTTACTGAAGAGCGCACTGAAAATACGTGTGATGAAGTATGGCTAGTTGAACACCCTCGCGTATTTACTCAAGGTCAAGCAGGGAAAGCAGAGCATGTACTAGCCCCCGGTGATATCCCTGTTATACAAAGTGATAGAGGTGGTCAAGTCACCTATCATGGGCCAGGACAGCAAGTGATGTACGTGATGCTCAACTTAAAGCGCAACAAAATTGGTGTTAGAGAACTCGTCACCGCACTGGAAAATACCGTCGTGAATACCCTTGCCCACTTTAATATAGCAGCGTATCCTCGCCCTGATGCTCCCGGTGTCTATGTGAATGGCGACAAAATTTGTTCTCTTGGATTACGCATAAGGCAAGGCTGCTCTTTTCATGGTCTCGCTTTGAACATTAGTATGGATCTTGAACCCTTTAATCGCATAAACCCTTGTGGTTACAGTGAATTAAAGATGACTCAGGTTAGTGATCTTGCTCCCAATGTGTCATTATCTGATGTTCAACCTGTGCTAATTCGTCAATTCTGTGACACACTGGGATTTCATATTGTTCAATAATAATGCTATAATTTTTTAACATTTTTAAAAAATATTTTAATGAATGGATAACAGCCTTCATTTGGTTTTATTTAGAATTATCACTTATCCATCAGCATAAAAGATAACTGGAACCGTCATATTATGAGTAAACCAATTCAGATAGAACGCGGAATTAAATATCGTGACGCCGACAAAATGGCGCTGATCCCTGTCAAAAACGTTGTGACTGAACGAGAAGAAATTCTACGTAAACCTGACTGGATGAAAATTAGGCTTCCTGCTGACTCCACTCGTATTCAAGGCATTAAAGCAGCCATGCGCAAAAATGGGCTGCATTCTGTTTGTGAAGAAGCTTCATGCCCTAATCTCTCTGAGTGCTTTAACCATGGTACTGCGACCTTTATGATTTTAGGCGCTATCTGTACCCGCCGCTGCCCATTCTGTGATGTTGCTCATGGTCGTCCAAATGCACCGGATGCCAACGAGCCTGAAAAATTAGCGCAAACCATTAAAGATATGGCATTACGCTATGTCGTTATTACGTCAGTTGACCGAGATGATCTACGTGATGGCGGAGCACAGCACTTTGCTGATTGCATTAGCGCTATTCGTGAAAAAAGCCCATCGATTAAAATTGAAACACTAGTTCCTGATTTCCGTGGCCGTATGGATCGCGCATTAGAAATTTTAACCGCGACACCACCTGATGTGTTTAACCATAACCTTGAAAATGTACCACGTGTTTACCGTCAAGTTCGCCCTGGTGCTAATTATGAATGGTCTTTAAAATTGCTCGAAAAATTTAAAGAAGCCCATCCCGATATCCCAACTAAATCAGGGTTAATGGTTGGTCTTGGTGAAACCAATGAAGAAATTATCGAGGTTATGCGCGACTTACGTCGCCATGGCGTAACGATGCTTACACTAGGCCAATACTTACAACCAAGCCGTCATCACTTACCCGTCAAACGCTATGTCAGCCCTGCGGAGTTCGATGAGATGAAAGAAGAAGCCATGGCAATGGGCTTCACTCACGCAGCTTGCGGCCCATTCGTTCGCTCTTCTTACCATGCTGATTTACAAGCTAAAGGTGAGGAAGTTAAATAGCCTCCACTATTTTACGTATAAACAAAAAATGCCTGATTTTCATCAGGCATTTTTTATTGCAATAGATAAAAAAACTCGCCCTAGATAACTAGCGCGAGTTTTCAGCTGTTCGTTTTAATCTTAATTATAAAAATTACAGAGGAATAACGTTAGCAGCAGATGGGCCTTTAGCACCTTCAGTAATTTCAAATTCCACTTTTTGGCCTTCAGCTAAGGTTTTGAAACCATCGCCCATAATCGCAGAAAAGTGAACAAATACATCTTTGCTACCATCTTCTGGAGTGATAAAACCAAAACCTTTAGATTCGTTGAACCACTTAACGTTACCTTTAACTTTAGACATCAAATATTACCTTTAAAATAAAATAGACACACCATCTGTATCAAGCTCAGTACATCAGATTTCTCAGTTACTTGTCTACAACCTAGATCACGAAAATGGACTAAAAAGATAAAAAAATATTATTTATCGATAGAATAGGTTCTGATTTCGACAATAATTCTTATCAATAGCAATTATCACAACCAATAGTATTATCTATAGCTAATTATTTAGTTTTTACTTCTCATGTAAAAGTAGCCAGTCTTTGATATCTAAGCCCCCTGTATACCCCACTAATTTCCCATCATGTCCAAGTACACGATGACAAGGAACAATTAATGAGATTGGATTACGTGAGTTTGCCATGCCGACTGCGCGACAATAATTAGCTGAGCCTAACTTTAAAGCCAAATCTTTATAGCTCCAGCGTTCCCCATAAGGTATCCCACAAAGATGTTTCCAGACTTTTTTCTGAAATTCTGTACCTTGTGGATTTAATGCCACCGTAAAAACGGTTCTTTTGTGATTAAAATATTCCTTTAGTTCTTTCACACAAAGCTTCGAATGCTCATTCTTCGTTTCTTTTTCTGTTTTTTCATCAACAAAATAAAGGCTCGTTATTCCGTTGTCATCAGCCGTAATATGGACCCACGGTTTAGGAAATTTATCCGGTGTCGCTAAATATTGATGGTACATAGTATCTCCTCAAAAGGACTCAATTACCTGATTGTATATACAGTTATAGAGTAAATTATTTCCACTTTGCAATGATCTTTTTTCTTAGAGTGTCTATCTGAATCATCTAATACGATATTTTTTTATTTTCAATGTTAATAACCACCTAGCCAACAATTAGAATGATTATCATTCAATATTTCATATTCACTACATATTGTATGGTTGATAAATTTAAAATCCATATATAGTATTTATGTGTCACATGCCTTATTTTTAATGCGAATAAACATTCAAAAGGTAAATAACATGACTGAGATTACCATTTATAGTAAACCTAACTGCGTTCAGTGTAATGCTACTTATCAAGCCTTAGATCGCAAATCTATTTCCTACCAAATTATTGACCTTACTGAAGATAGCCAAGCCCTTGAACTCGTAAAAAAATTAGGTTATCAACAAGTCCCTGTTGTTATTGCAGGTGACAAACATTGGGCCGGTTTTCGACCTGACATGATTAGCCTATTAGCCGCTTAGGTGATGTCATGGAAACGGAATCACTCATCTATTTTTCAAGTCGCTCAGAAAATTGCCATCGCTTTATTGAAAAGCTCGGTATCCCTGCAACACGGTTACCTATTGGCAACCACGAAAGTAGCCTAATTGCGACAAGACCTTATGTTTTATTACTACCAACCTATGGTGGTGGTGGTACAAAAGGGGCTGTTCCAAAAGAAGTGATTCAATTTCTTAATATTGAAGGCAATCGCGCATTTATCCGTGGTGTTATTGCTGCGGGTAATACCAATTTTGGTGATGCCTATGCGATAGCTGGAAATATCATTGCGCAAAAATGCCATATTCCCTACCTATATCGGTTTGAACTTCTTGGTACTGATAAAGATGTTCAATCCGTTCAACGAGGCCTAAAAACGTTTTGGCAACGTACAAACAACTAGAGTTATTCCAAATGGATAAAATGCAAAATATATCAGATGTGGATTATCATGCGCTCAATGCGATGTTGAATTTATATGATAACGAAGGCCGTATTCAATTTGATAAAGACAAAGAAGCGGCTCATCACTATTTTCGACAGCATGTGAACCAAAACACCGTATTTTTCCATGATTTAAAAGAAAAGTTAGACTTTTTAGTACAAGAAAACTATTACGAAAACAGTGTATTAGAACAATATAACTTTGAATTTATCAAAGCACTGTTTAAACAGGCATACGCACACAAATTTCGTTTTCAAACGTTTCTCGGTGCCTTTAAATATTATACTAGCTATACGCTGAAAACCTTTGATGGTAAACGCTACCTCGAACGCTATGAAGATCGCGTCTGTATGGTTGCTTTAACCCTTGCTCAAGGGGATGAATCCCTTGCTAAGTTGTATGTCGATGAAATTATTACAGGTCGTTTTCAACCTGCAACTCCCACCTTCCTTAACTGCGGTAAAAAACAACGTGGTGAGTTAATCTCTTGTTTTCTTTTAAGAATTGAAGACAACATGGAATCCATTGGTCGCTCAGTCAATTCTGCTTTGCAGTTATCCAAACGCGGGGGCGGTGTTGCCTTTTTAATGACCAATTTACGAGAGCAAGGTGCCCCAATAAAACTAATTGAAAATCAATCTTCTGGCGTTGTTCCTGTTATGAAAATGTTAGAAGATGCTTTTTCTTATGCCAACCAATTAGGCGCAAGGCAAGGTGCCGGTGCCGTTTATTTGCACGCTCACCACCCTGATATCATGCGTTTTCTTGATACGAAGCGTGAAAATGCAGATGAAAAAATACGGATTAAAACACTGTCTTTAGGGGTAGTTATTCCTGATATCACTTTCCAGCTAGCGAAAGATAACCAGGACATGTATTTGTTTTCACCATATGATGTTGAACGCACCTATGGTGTCCCTATGTCTGAAATCAGTGTGACAGACAAATACCATGAAATGGTCAATAACAAAGCGATAAAAAAATACAAAATTAATGCTCGGGAATTTTTCCAAACTTTAGCTGAAATCCAGTTTGAATCAGGATATCCGTATATTTTATTTGAAGATACCGCGAATCGAGCCAACCCTATCGCAGGGCGCATTAATATGAGCAATCTGTGCTCAGAAATACTGCAGGTTAATCGCCCTAGTGTTTATGAAGACGATTTAAGCTATCAACAAATTGGTAAAGATATTAGCTGTAATTTAGGCTCCATGAATATTGCTAAAACGATGGATTCACCGAATTTCGCTCAATCAATAGCGGCTGCCGTTAGAGCACTGAGTGCGGTTTCAGATATGAGTAACATTCGTTCTGTCCCTTCCATTGCCGAAGGTAACCGACAATCACATGCGATTGGGTTAGGGCAAATGAATTTACATGGCTACTTGGCAAGAGAACATATCTATTATGGTTCAGAAGAAGCGCTCGATTTCACCAATATCTATTTTTATGCCGTCACCTATAACGCATTAAAAACATCCAATCAATTAGCTATTGAAAGAAAAACTGCATTTGTTGGTTTTGAACATTCAACTTATGCTTCTGGTGATTATTTTGATAAATATATCAACAATATTTGGCTACCAAAAACACAAACCGTTCAGGAATTATTCCGACGTTCGGGTATCGAAATTCCAACTCGTGAAGACTGGCAAGCCTTAAGACAGTCTGTTATTACCTATGGAATTTATAACCAAAACTTGCAAGCGATACCTCCGACAGGGTCTATCTCTTATATCAATAATTCAACATCAAGCATTCACCCCATTGTTTCACGAATTGAAATTCGTAAAGAAGGTAAGATTGGTCGTGTCTACTACCCTGCTCCTTTCATGACGAATGAGAACTTGGAATATTACCAAGATGCTTACCAAATCGGGCCTGAAAAAATTATTGATACTTATGCCATGGCAACTCAGCACGTTGACCAAGGTTTATCTTTGACTCTATTTTTTAAAGATGATGCCACCACGCGAGATATTAACCGAGCGCAAATATATGCTTGGCGAAAAGGAATCAAGACATTGTATTACATCCGATTACGCCAAACTGCCCTCGAAGGAACTGAAGTCGAAGGCTGCGTATCTTGCACTTTGTAATAGGAAAATATTATGACCACCAGCACATCTAGCACACCAGTAAAAGCCATTAACTGGAACCGTATTCAGGATGATAAAGACTTAGAAGTATGGAACCGATTAACAAGTAATTTTTGGCTTCCCGAAAAAGTGCCATTATCTAATGATATTCCTTCTTGGAATACTTTAACTGCTGCAGAAAAACAGCTAACAATACGTGTATTTACTGGCCTTACCCTGCTAGATACGATTCAAAATACAGTGGGTGCGCCTTGCTTAATGCCAGATGCACAAACACCTCACGAAGAAGCCGTTTTATCGAACATTAGCTTTATGGAAGCAGTACATGCGCGCTCTTATAGCTCAATATTTTCAACTCTCTGTTCAACGATTGATGTTGATGATGCATACCGCTGGAGTGAAGAAAATATTGCATTACAGAATAAAGCTAAGATCATCCTATCTTACTATTGTGATTCACACCCTTTAAAGAAAAAGATCGCAAGTGTCTTTTTAGAATCATTTTTGTTTTATTCGGGTTTCTATTTACCAATGTATTGGTCAAGTAGAGGAAAGTTAACCAATACCGCAGATCTTATACGTTTAATTATTCGAGATGAAGCCATACACGGCTATTATATTGGCTATAAATTTCAAAAGTCATTATCCCAATATGATGAGAATACTCAGAAAGAAATTAAGGATTTTGCTTTTTCATTATTATTCGATTTATATGAAAATGAAGTGAAATATACACAAGAACTTTATGACACAGTAGGTTGGTCGGAAGATGTCAAAAAATTCCTTCATTACAATGCCAATAAAGCATTAATGAATTTAGGTTATGAAGCCTTATTTCCTGATACCGTCACCGATGTAAGTGCAGCGATATTATCGGCTTTATCTCCTGATGCAAATGAAAATCATGATTTCTTTTCGGGCTCCGGTTCATCTTATATTATTGGTAAAGCAGTCAGTACCGAAGATGATGACTGGAACTTCTAATTGAACTGTTAATTTAATTTATCAATAAGAATCACTCACAACCAAATCCATACCATGATGAATTATAATAATTTTATTTGTCATGGTATTTTTTCGCTCAAAAAACAGCCGAATTAATTCGTTTTTTATATGTATATCTGTTTAATTGCTCATTTTTAATGAGTTAATCTGGCAATAATTTTTAATTCAATCAATTATCACCTTATTTTACATAAATTTATTTAATGAATTTGATATTAATTTCTATTTTTTCATCTATCAACCAAGCATTTATTCCACATAAAAATCGAATAAAATCGGCAACTCGCATATTGATTAAATTAGTGTGAATTATTTTCAATTAAATTCAATCCCACCAGTAAGTTAACTTTAATATAGAAACTATAAAAGCTATCATCATATAACTTAACATCGTTTTTATTTACATTAATCGCATCACATTTCATCTCTATTATTTTTGATTAATTATACTTAACCTAGGGTTGTCAGCTGATTTTATTATGCTAGGGTTTATTGCTTGCAAATTTTACTAATAACTCAAATGGAGAAATTTGAATTTAATCCATAATTAACTAACCCATTAAACCGAATATAGGAATCTCTGCCCTAATAATTTTCAAAGGATAATCATAGATAGGAAACATAATGTTAACTATCACTATAGAATTCATCACTTTCAATATAGGTAATTTGTCTTCCTTGTTGATTGAAAATTGGGTAAATAATATATGGCAATAAAATTACAAGTTAAAAATTTATATAAAATATTTGGGGACAATCCTGATCAAGCATTTAAGCTATTAGAGTCAGGTATGAATAAAGATGATATCTTTGAAAAAACAGGCCTTACCGTAGGTGTTCAAGATGTTAATCTGACGATTGAAGAAGGCGAAATCTTTGTTGTCATGGGACTTTCTGGCTCAGGAAAATCGACCTTGGTGCGCCTCCTCAATCGCCTGATAGAACCTACCAGCGGGCAAGTCATGATAGATGGAGAAGATATTTCCAATATTTCAGACAAAGCACTGCGCGAAGTTAGGCGAACAAAAATTAGTATGGTGTTTCAATCCTTTGCGCTGATGCCACATATGAACGTGATCGATAACACTGCTTTTGGTATGGAACTTTCTGGCATTCCAAAAGAAGAACGCCATAAGAAAGCCATGAGTGCGCTTGAGCAAGTTAATCTTGAAAAATGGGCTAATTCATACCCAGATGAGCTCTCTGGTGGGATGCGTCAACGTATCGGGTTAGCCAGAGCGCTAGCTAATGACCCTGATATTCTGTTAATGGACGAAGCGTTCTCCGCTCTCGACCCACTCATTCGTACTGAAATGCAAGATGAATTGCTATCCTTACAAGGGGATAAACAACGCACGATTGTCTTTATTTCTCATGATCTTGATGAAGCTATGAGAATTGGCGACCGTATTGCCATTATGCAAGGAGGCGTTGTCGTTCAAGTCGGCACACCTGATGAAATTCTCAATAATCCAGCAAATGACTATGTTAAGACCTTCTTCCGCGGTGTAGATATCAGCCAAGTATTCAGTGCGAAGGACATTGCACGCAGACGGCCTAATGCACTATTGCATATCGCACCGGGTTTTGGCCCTCGTTCAGCGCTAAAAGTCCTCAACGATGAAGACCGCTATCACGGTTATTTAATTTCTCGAGGACATACCTTTGCCGGTGTGGTTTCTGTTGAATCCTTAGAAAAAGCACTCCATGAAAAAGCTGGTATTGAAGCTGCAATATTAACTGATATCGAGCCAATTCAAGGTGATACATCCTTAAATGAAGTTATTTCTACCGTGGCACAAGCCCCTTGTGCTGTTCCGGTTATTAACGAAAAAAACCGCTATTTGGGCGTAATTTCAAAAGGAATGCTGTTACAGGCGCTGGATAAGGAGACACCAAATGAGTAAGCAGAATCAAGAAGCAACGAATACCCAACAAGACCCGTGGGCGGATACTGAAGCCACGAATACGCCAACACAAGGTACTGAGAATATACCGGCGGATGACCCATGGGCAGCAACAAGCTCTAGCGAAACAAATACCGCTGGGGATGATCCTTGGGGAAATGCATCAGACACAACCACACCTGCTGACACCAGTTCAAGTGATTGGCTTGATGCCACTCCAACAGATAGCATCATCCCCGATCAGTTTAATATTATGGATCCCTTCCAGCACACACTGATCCCTCTTGATTCGTGGGTTGCACATGCTATCGATTGGGTAGTACTTAACTTTCGTCCTGTATTCCAAGGAATTCGTGCCCCCATTGATTTTATTCTAAGTGGGTTTGAACAATTCCTCACCTCGCTACCATCCCCTGTTGCCATTATCATTTTCGCATTACTCGCTTGGCAATTAGCAGGACGCGCGATGGGGGTGGCCACATTTGTTTCGATGATAGCCATCGGAGCAATTGGTGCTTGGTCAGAAGCCATGGTGACTCTGTCTCTGGTTCTCACTTCTTTGCTGTTTTGTATTGTCATAGGATTGCCTCTGGGTATTTGGCTGGCACGTAGTGATAGAGCCGCTAAAGTTATTCGTCCATTACTTGATGCGATGCAAACCACACCAGCATTCGTCTATTTAGTCCCGATTGTTATGTTATTTGGTATCGGTAATGTACCTGGTGTTGTCGTCACTATTATATTTGCTTTACCGCCCATCATTCGTTTGACCATTTTAGGGATCAAACAAGTTCCAGCTGATTTAATTGAAGCCGCTGAATCATTTGGTGCAAGCCCTCGCCAAATGTTGTTTAAAGTGCAATTACCATTAGCGATGCCAACCATTATGGCTGGGGTCAACCAAACCTTGATGTTAGCACTGTCAATGGTCGTTATCGCTTCAATGATTGCTGTTGGGGGCTTAGGCCAAATGGTCTTACGGGGTATTGGTCGACTTGATATGGGGCTCGCATCTGTCGGAGGGGTCGGTATTGTTATTCTAGCTATCATCTTAGACCGTTTTACCCAATCTTTAGGGCAAGATACTCGTGGCAAAACATCATGCCGCTGGTACCAAAAAGGGCCTATTGGGTTAGTTATGCGCCCATTTTGTAAAAAAAACCATTAATCAAAACATCCTCCATTCACCTGAGTGCCATTCATATGGCACCTAACTTGGCACTTAGCATGAAAGCCAAGCTCGCTGCGAAAAAACAGAGGGAACAATATAATGAAACATAAAATCATTCTTGCATCTGCACTAACAGCCATGTTTGCCGTTCCATTTGCCGGTGCTAACGATCTGCCGGGTAAAGGAATCAAAATTAACCCAGTGCAAAGCACGATCAGTGAAGAAACATTCCAAACACTGATTGTGGCGAAAGCCCTTGAAGAACTTGGCTATGATGTTCAGCCTATCAAAGAAGTCGACTATAACGTAGCTTACGCATCCATTGCGAACGGCGATGCGACTTACCTAGCCACCAGCTGGGTTCCTTTACATAACGCACAATATGACGCTGCTGGCGGCGATAATGTATTCTATCGTCAAGGGAATTATGTTGTTAATGCGGCTCAAGGCTACCTCATCGACAAAAAAACGGCTGAAAAATACAATATTACCAATGTTGAACAACTCAAAGATCCTAAAATTGCCAAGCTCTTTGATTCAAATGGCAATGGTAAAGCGGATTTAACGGGATGCAACCCAGGTTGGGGCTGTGAAGCGGCCATCAATAACCATTTAAAAGCCTATGACCTAGAAAAAACGGTCGACCATAACCAAGGTAACTATGCGGCGATGATGGCTGACACCATTACCCGATATAAAGAAGGTAAGCCTATTTTATATTATACGTGGACGCCTTATTGGATAAGTGATGTCCTCAAGCCGGGTCGTGATGTAGTTTGGTTAGAAGTGCCATTCTCTTCAATGCCAAATGGTGAAAAAACAGACACCACATTATCTAACGGAAAAAATTATGGTTTCCCACCAAATACCATGCATATCGTCGCCAATAAAAAATGGGCTGCGGATAACCCAGCAGCAGCAAAATTATTTGAAGTGATGAAGCTACCTATTGCCGATATCAATGCACAGAACTTAAGAATGCATAACGGTGAGGCGTCACAATCGGATATTCAACGCCACACAAATGCGTGGATCAAAGCCCATCAATCCACTTTTGATGGTTGGGTAAAGGAAGCGCAAGCAGCCGCTAAGTAAAAATAAACAAACCGATTAATAACCTCAGCCACCCTAGCCGGTGGCTTTTTTGCATCAATGACAAAAAGAAATAAACCAAGGTAATAAATTTTGTTTATAGTAGTCACCTAGCTAATAATAGGTAATCCTCATGAAACAGACCCAAACTGCAGAGCTGACAACGGGCCTCACTATTTTAATGGCCATTGCCACAGGTCTTGTCGTTGCCAGTAATTACTATGCTCAACCGCTTTTAGAGACCATTGCGGGGCAGTTTAATTTAACAACCAATATGGCTGGGTTTATTGTCACCGCCGCCCAACTCGGTTATGCCGCAGGTTTACTATTTTTAGTCCCTTTGGGCGACTTATTTGAGCGTAAACGCTTAATTTTAACCATGACCTTTCTTTCTGCATTAGGGTTATTAATTACAGCGCTTTCAAATAATATTTGGCAAATCCTTTTAGGTACCGCCCTTACAGGGCTATTTTCTGTTGTTGCACAAGTTTTGATCCCTCTCGCGGCATCTATTGCTAAGCCACATAAACGAGGCAAAGCGGTAGGAATGATTATGAGTGGTTTATTGCTAGGTATTTTACTTGCGAGAACTGTATCGGGTGCTGTTGCTATGGTCGGTGGCTGGCGTGCTATCTATTGGGTGGCCTTTGCGCTATTGATGCTATTAATGATTGTTCTAGCCATTAAACTTCCACGTTATCATCAAAAAACTAACTTAAACTACTTTCAGCTGATTTGCTCTATTGGCCGGCTATTTTTCGGCACTCCAGTGCTCGCGGTACGCGCTTCTCTCGGTGCACTATCATTTGCTAATTTTGGTTTACTTTGGACCGCAATGGCTTTCTTGTTAGCCAGCCCGCCATTCAATTATTCCGAAGGGACTATTGGTTTATTTGGCTTAGTCGGTGCTGCAGGTGCACTTATGGCTTCCCAAGCAGGGCATCTTGTCGATAAAGGAAAAGGAAAGCGCATTACGACTATTGGATTGGTATTATTGCTATTGTCCTGGATACCTATCGGCTTAGCTAAATATTCCCTCGTTGCATTTATCATTGGTGTATTAGTGTTAGACCTTGCAGTGCAAGCCGTCCATGTCACTAGTCAGAGTACGTTATATCGTATATTACCAGAAGCTCGTAACCGCCTAACCGCTGGCTATATGACCAGTTATTTTATTGGAGGCGCTCTAGGGTCTCTCCTTTCAGGTTATGCCTATGAACATGCGGGTTGGGAGGGCGTTGCGGTTGCAGGTGCAATCTTGACCACCATAAGTTTAATTATTTGGGCTATAGGGATTCGCTTTGATCCCGTCATCACCACAACTGATGACTAAATATGACTCATACCGATATCAATACGTTTTTAGATAAAAATTAACGAGCCCACACATCAATATATAAAAAGTTATAATGCATTAAAAATATACGGTTCAATTTTATCCATCCAATACGTTGAATATTGAATAAATAAACAGCCCATCACAGAACTGATAGTTATCAACTGTAATAGTAAACAAAGTAAATATTAGTGAATGACACAGTTAAACAAATACAATGACTCGATAAAAAGGTAGTATTCCTGTTAATAAATTAAATTACTGTTTCATCAAATAATGTTTTAATTATACAAAAATAAGTAATTACACCTACACATTGAAAATATCTATCTAACTTGTAATTATTGGGTAACAAAAAAAATGGTATTGAGTTAATGTCATGTGATTATATATTGTTTTGTATGATTGGAATTAGCCTTTAATTTAGTATTAGGTTGGTTGTTTTATAGTCAAAATTAACGCACTCTGAGTGAAATAGTCGATAGGCTATGCTAAAACTGGCGAATTACATTCATAAAATTTATGAATCATGTATCATTATCAAAATAAAATCGGCGATATTAATTAAGTATAATTGCTAATTCTATCTTTTAATATACCATTTAGATGGTTGATGACAGTTGTAATCTTACCAACTGAAACTAATAAGGTATCCCAATAATGGAAAGTTCATTTACACCGACTGAAGAGCTACTCAATGCTCGTGTAGAACAACAAGATTCACATGAAAGTCCTATTCCGTATCAAGAAATTCTGCTAACACGCTTATGCATGCATGTTCATGGAAAATTACTTGAAACTCGGAATAATATGTTAAGGTCTCAAGGTATCAATGAAACACTGTTTATGGCACTCATGATCCTTGATACAAAAGACTCCCGCAGTATTCAGCCATCTGAACTCAGTGCTGCTCTTGGTTCCTCAAGAACCAATGCGACACGAATTGCAGATGAACTGGAAAAAAATGGTTGGATTGAACGCAAAGAAAGTCACAACGATAGACGTTGCCTTCATCTACACCTCACAGAAAAAGGGACTGAATTTTTAAATGGTCTATTGCCACCTCAACACAGCGCATTAATTGATATTTGGTCTGTTTTAGATACTGATGAAAAACAACAGCTTGACACGCTGATGCGTAAATTACTGACAAAACTAGATACTATAAAAGATTGACCACAGAAATTGTAAGGTTAATGTATTTGAGCCATTCTTTAGCTCAAAGCTGAAAAAATACTTTTCAGCCAATAATATTTCATTATCCTTTCAGCCTTATGCTTTACGATATCCCATCAAACAGCAAAATCATTTGTAGTCTCAGTTTCCAG
This sequence comes from Providencia sp. PROV223, assembly GCF_028479245.1. Taxonomy (NCBI): domain Bacteria; kingdom Pseudomonadati; phylum Pseudomonadota; class Gammaproteobacteria; order Enterobacterales; family Morganellaceae; genus Providencia; species Providencia sp. PROV223. Next base: position 11,317 of record NZ_JAMPNG010000004.1, on the reverse strand, counting down.
TGGTTAATACCTAACTACTGGAAACAACCGTGATCCTTATCCATAGAAGTGGAGAAATACGAGTATGAGTTCCCCTGAGGAAATGCAACAAACGCAAACTCCCCAACGAAATAAAAAAAGACAACGCAAAAGTGCGCTTATCTTTTTGACTCTATTATTTATTATTATAGGCGTTGGCTGGGTGGTCTACTGGTATCTCGTTCTTCGCCACTATGAATCAACTGACAACGCTTATGTCGCGGGTAACCAAGTACAAATACAATCCCAAGTTTCTGGGAGCGTTATGACAGTCAATGTGGATAATACCGATTTCGTGACAAGTGGAACTGTTTTGGTTGAACTAGACCCACGTGATGCAGAATTAACACTCGATAAAGCAAAAACAGAATTAGCGAATAGTGTACGCCAGACTCGCCAGCACATGGTTAATAGCCGCCAGCTACAAGCCAATATTGACGTAAAACGGTCTGAATTAAACCGCTTACAGAATGATTTAAAACGTCGCGAAGTTTTAGGCAGTAGCCATGTCATCGGTAAAGAAGAACTACAACACGCGAGAGAAGCCGTTGTCAGTGCAAAAGCAGCATTAGACATGGCAATAGAACAATATAATGCTAATCAAGCCATTGTTTTGAATACCGCAATTGAAAAACAACCCGCAGTAGAACAGGCCGCGACACAAGTTAGAAACGCTTGGCTCACCCTACAACGGACGAAGATCGTCAGCCCTGTTGATGGCTATGTTTCACGTCGCAGTGTGCAAGTGGGTTCACAAATTACCCCTTCAACACCATTAATGGCCATTGTCCCTTCCAATGGTATGTGGATTGATGCGAACTTTAAAGAAACACAACTTGCGGACATGCGTATCGGCCAACCTGCGAAAGTCACGACTGATTTTTACGGTAAAGATATCGTGTTTAACGGTACTGTAGTTGGGCTTGATATGGGAACAGGTAGCGCATTCTCTTTATTACCTGCACAAAATGCCAGTGGTAACTGGATCAAGGTAGTCCAACGCCTCCCCGTGCGTATTGCCTTAGATGAAACTCAGCTTGAAGAGCATCCACTACGTATCGGTTTATCCACCGAAGTTACGGTTGATACATTAGATAAAAACGGCAAAGTGCTTTCTAAAGGGATGCGCGCTACTCCTGCTTATCATACTGCTGCATTAGCTGTGGATATGTCTCCTGCAGACAAAATAGTTACTGAGATAATTAATAATAACCTAGAGAATCAATAGGTGGAGGTGCAATCGTGACGACAGCACCTTTAACGGGATCTAAACTCGCATGGATGACGATTGCCCTTTCATTGGCAACATTTATGCAAGTTCTTGATTCTACAATTGCTAACGTAGCTATTCCGACCATTGCTGGAAATTTAGGGGCTTCCAATTCACAAGGAACATGGGTAATAACCTCTTTCGGTGTTGCTAATGCAATTTCCATCCCTGTTACTGGTTGGTTAGCGCGTAGAATCGGTGAAGTCAGGCTATTTTTATGGTCCACTGGCTTGTTCGCTTTAACTTCATGGCTGTGCGGTATTTCTGGCAGCCTAGAGATGTTGATCTTATTTCGTGTTTTACAAGGTTTAGTCGCAGGGCCTCTCATTCCTTTGTCTCAAAGCCTACTGCTTAATAATTATCCTCCAGCCAAGCGCAACATGGCCCTCGCCCTTTGGTCAATGACTATCGTTATTGCACCTATTTGCGGACCGATTCTTGGTGGTTATATTAGTGATAACTACCATTGGGGCTGGATATTCTTTATCAATGTGCCATTTAGTATTGCAATCATTTTTGCAATCATGCGTACCTTAAAAGGCCGTGAAACTAAAATATCTATTCAGCGTATTGATACTATTGGTTTGGTACTATTGGTTGTCGGTATTGGTGCTTTACAAATCATGCTTGACCAAGGCAAAGAGCTGGATTGGTTTAACTCGACTGAAATTATCGTCCTAACCGTTATTGCCGTTGTCGCTATCGCCTTCTTAATTGTCTGGGAACTCACCGATGACCATCCCGTCATCGACTTATCCCTGTTTAAAGAACGCAATTTTACGATTGGCTGTTTATCCCTAAGTTTGGCTTACATGCTCTATTTCGGGACGATTGTACTACTGCCGCAATTGCTACAAGAGGTTTATGGCTATACTGCGACCTGGGCAGGGCTAGCCTCTGCTCCTGTAGGGTTATTACCGCTACTGATTACGCCAATTATAGGGCGTTTTGGTAACCGAATTGATATGCGTTATTTAGTGACATTCAGCTTTATTATCTATGCAGTTTGTTACTATTGGCGTGCTTATACATTCGAACCTGGAATGAGTTTTGCCGAGGCCGCTTGGCCGCAATTTGTGCAAGGTTTAGCTATCGCTTGTTTCTTTATGCCTTTGACAACCATTACATTATCTGGCCTACCACCAGAAAAAATGGCCTCTGCATCCAGTTTATCTAACTTCACTCGTACCTTAGCTGGAGCCATCGGGACATCAATCACAACGACCATGTGGACCCAAAGAGAGTCAATGCATCATGAAAACCTCACTGAATTTGTTAACCCATACAACCCAAATGCCCAACAGATGTACAGCGAGCTGGCAAAAATTGGTATGAATGAGCAGCAAAGTTCGGCATACCTCGCTAAAACGATCACTGACCAAGGACTGATTATGTCAGCAAATGAGATATTTTGGCTCTCAGCTGGAATTTTCATCCTACTAATGGTCATTGTCTGGTTCGCTAAGCCACCATTTGGGGCAGGTTCGAAAGACGGCGGTGGTGCTCATTAATCAGCCCAACCCCATATAATTTTATGGGAGGCTATTGGCAAAATACTCTTACTGATTCAGTAAGTTGTCTTCATGACAGAAATAAAAAAGCCATACAACTGGGATATGCATCCTTTATGTATGGCTTTATTTTTCTTATAAAACGTAAGGATTATTTAACTTGGTTTTGTTGCCACCACTGGGCCAACATAATTCCCGTTGCAACAGAGACATTCAAGCTTTCCACTTTACCTGTTCCACCGATATACAAACTCATATCGCCTTGATCCCACGTACTATCACTTAAACCATCACTCTCTTGGCCTAAAACTAGTACCATTTTGGCGGGTAACTTCGCTTTTGCGAGATCTTGACTGCCTTTATGGCTAGAAGTCGTCACAATGGTGTAGCCTGCTTTACGGAATTTATCCAAAGTGTCAGTCAGCCCATCAGCATCAATCGCCTTAATATGCTCAGCCCCACCTTCTGCGGTACGAATTGCTGCACCTGACTCCAACATGCCAGCATCTTGTAAAATAACGCCTTTTACGCCAAAGTGGGCACAACTACGCATCATTCCACCTAGATTATGTGGATTCCCCACATCTTCAAGTGCCAATACGCAATCTTTTTCTGCGGCTTGTTGTAAATACGCATCCGCACTCATTCCACCACGTTTTTTGATGATAAAACAGACACCACCATGATGTTCGGTTCCTGATGCTTTCGATAACTCTTCGTCATCTACCACGTGGTAAGCCTTGCGATTTGCCGCCATCCATTTTAACGCGTCTCGAAAACGCGGCGTAACGGATTGTAAGAACCATGCACGAACAATCGCATCAGGGCGGTTTTTAAACATAGCTTGGCAGGCATTCTCACCATAGATACGAGTTTCTTCCTGGCGCTGCTTACGTAGTTGTTCAGGATCTATTTGACTCTTGCCAACAATTCCGCCGTGGTCATTCGCTAATTCTTCGCTATCTGGCTTTGAAACAGTGCGCCATGGCGAACGTTCACGAGATACCTCATTTCGGTTATCGGAGCGACGCCCTTCACGACTTCCTTCAGGGCGATTTGAGCGGCCACCACGATCTTGACGGGCCCCCTCTCGTCTATCGCCACCACGCTTGTCATTACCACGCCTATCGTCACGGCCACCGCCTCGGCGTTTGTCATTACCTTTATTATTGTCCTGCTCTTCACTGCGGACATACATCACTTTTACTTTGCCGTTTTTACCACTAAAATCATTCGAGTCGTTCATCACTATCCCCTACTAAGCTATGGCGCGAAGATTACATGATGTTGCATGGCTACGCTACCGATTCACACTATTATCTCATCTAAAAGTTATTGAATATACTTCTATCGCATAGAAATCGTTTTGCGTACAATATGTGCCTTCATTTTAGACCTAAAAAATATCACTCAACATGACTTCGAATGCCGTTTATCACTTGCGTCAACAGCGCCTCGCATTATCAACTAAACCATTTAAAGCGCGAGGCTGCCGAGTAAAACGTTGCCAATATTGCTTGTTACCTATCCCACAATGCCTGTGCCAAGATACCGTATCGTCACAAGCAAAAAGTCAATTCTGCTTGATTATGTTTGATGGTGAAGTATTTAAGCCAAGTAATACGGGAAAATTGATTGCGGATGTTTTGCCCAACACTTTGGCCTTTCAGTGGTCAAGGACAGAGCCTGATGCGCAGCTACTGGCAGCATTACAAGACACCACAAGGCAACCTTACCTCATTTTCCCAGAAAGCTACGCTCAAAATGAACGCGTCGTAGTCAACGAGCCTACTTTGTCGGATAAACCCGCTTTATTTATTTTACTCGATGGGACCTGGCCAGAAGCACGTAAAATGTTTCGGAAAAGCCCTTATCTTAATGATATTCCAATGCTTTCAATTAATACCAAAGCAAGGAGTGATTACTTACTACGTACACCATCAAGGGAAGAGCAACATTGTACCGCTGAAGTTGCAGCTACCGTTTTAGAATTAGCGGGAGATTTAAACGCTTCACAACAACTCTTTAGCCATTTCAATTTGTTCCGTCAAAAATACCTTGAAGGAAAGCCGCATCACCCTATTGCACAGATGCTACTCACTGAATCTCACCTCTAACTATTTATTGGTACTATTTTTCTCTTTCTTTTCGAGCCTAGTACCATTAAATGATAACTTTTAGATAATCGTGCTGATAAAACGTGAACGTGCTTGTATAAATTAATTAAACTCACCAGATAAACTAGCGCAATCGCAAAGATAAGGCATAGTATTCATAAGTATCACTCAGCCACTTTTTACCTATTGAACGCTTATCTCGTTCAGCAAAGCAAAGGGTTATCAACTATGGGTTTAGTCAGTCAGTTAGAATCTTTATTCAGGCCAAAGTCTATCGTTGTCGTTGGAGCATCTGAAAATCCTGGCCGTGCAGGTTCGGTGATGATGAAAAACCTACTTACCAGCGGCTTTAAAGGCCCTATTTTACCTGTTAACCCAAACCGAAACTCTGTCCTTGGCGTACTTGCTTATCCTTCCATAGATAAATTGCCACTCAAACCCGACCTTGCCGTTATCTGCACGCATTACTCACGTAATATCGCCTGTTTACAGCAATTAGGGGAAGCCGGCTGTAAAGTGGTTATTATTTTATCATCCCCTTCCATTCAGTTTAATGAATTAAAAAAAGTCGCCCAGCAATATCAAATTCGCCTATTAGGCCCGAATAGCCTCGGTTTTCTCGCCCCATGGCAAGGATTGAATGCCAGTTTCTCCCCGATTCCAATCTTAAAAGGGAAACTCGCGTTTATCTCACAATCTGCTGCTGTATCAAATACCGTTCTGGATTGGGCAAGGCACCGAGACATCGGTTTTTCTTATTTTATTGCCCTTGGTGATAGCATCGATATTGATATTGACGATTTACTCGATTATTTAGCCCGTGATAGCAAAACCAGTGCAATTTTGCTGTATCTCGAAAGTATTAGTGATGCGCGACGTTTCTTATCCTCATCTCGCAGTGCTTCACGTAATAAACCTATATTAGTAATAAAAAGCGGTCGAACCCGCAAAGCACAAGAACTTCTAGGCGATAAACCGAGCCTAGATGCCGCTTATGACGCCGCTATCCAACGTGCTGGGCTACTTCGCGTGCAAGATACTCACGAAATGTTTTCTGCGGTTGAAACATTAAGCTATATGACACCATTACGCGGTGAACGCCTCTCTATTATGAGCAACGGTTCTGCACCCGCAGCGATGGCATTAGACGAACTTCTCTTGCGTAGTGGCAAACTTGCAACGTTAAGTGTTGAAACAGAAAATGAATTAAGCTCCCTGTTACCTCTTGATTTATCGACGAAAAACCCAATTGACTTGGGGGATGATTCCACCGTTGAGCGCTACATCAATGTACTGAACAAAATGCTCGACAGCCACGACCATGACGCTTTATTGCTTATCCACACTCCCAGTGCGATAACGGAAAGTAAAGCCATGGCAGAAAAAATTATTAAAACGATTAAGCAGCACCCACGAGGAAAATGGCTAACCATCTTAACCAACTGGTGTGGAGAATATTCATCTCAAGAATCTCGCAGGCTATTTAGTGAAGCAGGGATCCCAACCTACCGTACTCCAGAAGGGGCAATCACAGCATACATGCATATGGTGGAATATCGCCGTAACCAAAAACAACTCAAAGAAACTCCGGCTTTACCTATTGGTATTACAGCGAATACTCAACAAGCTCATGAATATATTCAACAAGCACTGGAAAATAATAAGCTACACTTGGATACACATGAAGTTCAACCTATTTTAAAAGCCTACGGGTTAAATAGCTTACCCACATGGATAGCACACTCTAGTAATGAAGCCATTGAAATTGCAGAAAAAATTGGCTATCCCGTCGCCTTGAAATTACGCTCTCCTGATATTGTTCATAAGTCAGAAGTACAAGGGGTCATGCTCTATTTACGCAATGCTAAAGAGGTAGAAGATGCAGCTAAAGCGATTATGGAACGTGTTTCAACAAATTTCCCTAATGCACGAATTGAAGGCCTGTTGGTACAAAGTATGGCCAATCGAGCTGGCGCTCAAGAACTCAGAATCGCTGTTGAGCTAGACCCTGTTTTTGGCCCTCTCATCATGTTAGGAGAAGGTGGTATTGAGTGGCAACAAGAGAGCCAAGCTGCTGTCGCTCTTCCCCCGCTAAATATGGCTTTAGCTCGCTACCAAGTTATCAATGCCATCAAAAGTTACAAAATCAAATCTCGAAGTGCTTTAGAACCTTTAAATATCATAGGGTTGTCAGCTTTATTAGTGCGCGTTTCAAATTTAATTATTGATTGCCCAAATATTACAAGGTTAGACATTCACCCATTACTTGCCTCAGGGGATGAATTCACTTTACTTGATGTCTCCATGACTCTAAGCCCAACAGATGATGCAACAACATCTAGGCTGGCAATTCGCCCTTACCCTAGTGAACTCGAAGAAACGATTCATTTAAAAGAAGACCTTACCTGTTTACTACGTCCGATCCTCCCTGAAGATGAGCCTTTGCTAAAATCCTTTATAGAACAAGTTACTAAAGAGGATCTTTATTATCGCTACTTTAGCGAAATTAGTGAGTTTACCCATGATGATCTCGCCAATATGACTCAGATTGATTATGATCGGGAAATGGCTTTTGTTGCGGTAAGAAACCCCAATACATCTCCTGAAATTATAGGTGTAACACGGGCTATGGCGGATCCTGATAACCAAGAAGCTGAATTTGCAGTACTGGTTCGTTCCGACATGAAGGGGCAAACGCTCGGTTATCAACTGATGCAAAAGTTACTTAACTATACTCGGAGCCACGGCATTAAAAAACTGACGGCAATAACCATGCCTGAAAACCGTAATATGATTAGCCTAGCGAAAAAACTCGGCTTTGAAATTGACGTTCAGTTTGAAGATGGAGTAGTTAATCTGACACTGCACTTATAGAAATATCCAAGAATACGGCTCAACTTGTATAGTAATTAAACAAGTCGTCAATTTATACTAAATGGTTTGGCTAAATATGCTATCATCCATAGATCATTCGCTTAAAAATGTGCGCAAAGCGAGTTGCTATTAGACTAATAAGAGAAAATTCACACTGTGATGTTGTCAAAATTAAAACAAGCAAAACATCAACAATATTTGGTCAGTTTGCCAAAACTATCTCAAGAAATTGCTGATGTAAAAACGCTATATAAGACAGAAGATTTTCGTGATGAACTGCTTAAACAAATCTCTCAGGCTCAAAATACTATCTACATAACGGCTTTGTATTTAGAGAAAGACGATGCAGGTAAAGACGTACTTCATGCTCTATATGCTGCAAAACAAGCTAATACATCATTGGATATCAAAATTCTCGTAGACTGGCACCGTGCTCAACGAGGCCGGATAGGGGCTGCTGCAAATGCCACAAACGCCGATTGGTATTACGATGTTGCAAAACATTACCCTGAAATTGAAATTCCTATCTACGGTATTCCTGTAAATACACGGGAAGCACTAGGTGTTCTGCACCTAAAAGGCTTTTTATTTGATGATACTCTGCTCTATAGCGGTGCAAGTATTAATGACGTCTATTTACAGCGTCATAATAAATACCGTTATGACCGTTATCACCTTATCAAAAACAGCCAACTTACCGCATCAATGAAAAAATTTATTGATGACGCATTACTACAGTCTGATGCCATTCATCTATTAAATACACCGAATCGGCCAAAAACAGCTGAGTTTAAGCACCTAATTAAGCAATTTCGTTTGGCCTTACGGGGAGCGTCCTATCAATTTTCAGGAAACGCATCAAATGATGAGTTGTCTGTCACTCCCTTTGTTGGCCTCGGCAAGAAAAACGATTTAAACCGTGTTATCACTCATTTAATGGGTGCAACAAATAATAAACTAACAATCTGCACGCCTTATTTTAATTTACCTGCGGTGTTAGTCAGAGTTATTAGTCGGTTACTCCGTGATGGCAAACAAGTAGAAATTATCATTGGCGACAAAACTGCCAATGACTTCTACATCCCACCTGAAGAACCCTTTAAAATAATTGGTGCGTTACCATACCTTTATGAGATCAATCTGCGCCGTTTTGTTAGTCGCTTGCAACGCTTTATTGATAGCCAGCAGTTAACAGTTAGGCTCTGGAAAGACGCAGACAATACCTATCATCTAAAGGGGATGTGGGTTGATAATCACTGGCAATTGATCACGGGTAACAACTTAAACCCACGCGCTTGGGGGTTAGATCTTGAAAACGCAGTATTAATTCACGACCCAAAACAACAGTTGCAAGAGCAACGCAATCACGAGCTAGAGTGTATTCGAACTCATACTAAGGTTGTTAGCCATTTTCGTGAATTAGACAGTATTCAAACCTATCCTGTTAAAGTGAAAAAATTAATCCGACGTCTACGTCGAATACGAGTGGATCGGTTAATTAGTCGGATTTTATAATACATCTCAATTTAGCGTCACTTAAGTGACGCTTTTTACATTCATCATCTGGATAATGATACCTAATATGTTTAAGCCATTAATTTTTAGCTTACTTATATTTTCCATCACAGGATGCAGTGGTTTTCATTGGTCCAATGACAATTGGCAAGGCAAAGATAAAGCACAACATTTTGCATTTTCAGCCGCTATGGCTGCAGCGGGTAACGCTTATGCAGACAAACAAAATATACAACACCGCGATGCTGCCATATTCGGTATTCTATTCTCAGTTTCTCTTGGCGCAGCAAAAGAGCTTTATGACAGCAGGCCTGCTGGTACGGGGTGGAGTTGGCATGATTTTGCCTATGATGTTGCAGGGTCAATAGCGGGTTATAGTTTATATCAGTCCTTAAAGTAACCCTCTCCTTACTTCCCATTCTTTTAAATTCCCCTGCTATTTTCAATATTTCGCTCACCATCGAAGTATCTCTTAATTAACCCTTTATAGTTGAGCTCTCAATATTAAGGAGAGACTCATGATCGCAGTGATTTTCGAAGCCATCCCAGTACCAGAACAAAAAAATCGTTATTTTGAACTAGCCGGTCAACTAAAATCTGAACTTATGCGCATAGAAGGGTTTATTTCGGTTGAACGTTTTCAAAGTATAACCACTGAAGGAAAAATTCTCTCACTTTCGTGGTGGGAAACAGAAGAAGCCGTAAAAAATTGGAAAAAACATTTCATGCATATTGAAGCACAAGTTGAAGGACAACAAACCATTTTTTCTCATTATAGAATTCGAATTGCTAATACCCTAAAGGATTACTCATTCAATAAAGAGGATAATTTTAATGTATGATATTCATGTGATTATTGAAAACCAAGTGGGTGCTTTAGCACTATTGGCGACAACATTAGGGAAACATGGTATTGGCCTTGAAGGTGGTGGTGTTTTTTCTATCGAAGAAAAAAGCCATGCTCACTTTCTCGTCACCCAGCCAGAAAAAGCAAGCAATGCTCTGGCTACAGTAGGGCTGAAGATTGAAAGTATTTCAAAACCTGTGATCCGCAAATTAAAACAAGAACGCCCAGGCGAACTTGGAGAAATTGTTTCTCTGCTTGCACGCCACCAAATTAATATCTTAGTCCAATATAGCGACCATAATAACAGGCTAATATTAATAACAGACAATAATATATTAACTACTGAAGTTACAAAGAAGTGGGAAAACCTACCATATGATACCAAGCAAAAATAGTATTCTCATTGAAGAAAAAGAACCATTAGAGAAATCTATCGCAAAAGTTGCATTTGCGATTGCTGACCCTTCAAGAGTCAGCATTTTGTGTGCATTAATGGATGGTAGGGCATGGACAGCAACAGAATTAAGTGCAGTTGCAGATATAGCACCATCAACAACGAGCGCACACCTCACTAAGCTATTAAATAGCCACTTAATTAGCTGTCTATCTCAAGGAAGGCACCGGTATTACCGACTTGCAGGCTCAGATATTGCCGAATTATTAGAAACATTAATGGGGGTATCCATTAAATTAGAGTATACCCCAACAATAGCAACACCTATTCATCTGCGAAAAGCACGTACTTGCTATGATCACTTAGCAGGGGAAGTTGCTGTTCAGATCTACGAATTTATGGATAAAAATGGTTGGTTTACCGCTAAAGAAAACAAGTTATCAGATATTGGTATGGCGCAATTTAAAAAATTTGGGATAGATATTATTCCTCATACAAAACGAAAAATAGCATGCGCTTGCTTGGATTGGAGTGAAAGGCGTATGCACCTAGGAGGACTTGCAGGAGCCTTGCTACTACAATTCTTTGAAAAAAAAAGATGGATAGATAAAGCAAAAGGCTATAGAGAAATTACTTTTACTTCCAATGGTAAAAAAGCTTTAAAACGTATTTTTGATATTAATATCGGTTAACCTAAAATAGGCATTATCGATAAAATTCAGTATGTTATCAATACAAAAAAGCCTCGTGATTTTTATCACGAGGCTTCGA